>JAKAWM010000090.1 GCA_021827285.1 Actinomycetes bacterium
GGGGGAACGGCTCTGTCTCCAGCGTGGCCGGCTCACACCCCGAGCGCCAGCTCTTCGGACAAGCCACTCCCGGGCCCGTCTCCACCATACGTCGCACGGCGACCTCACGCGGCCGGAATGTCCAGGAGCCGGTCGGAAAGAAATCCCGAAAAGCCTCTTGACGCAAAGAGGTCTCTGATATGGCTAGATTCGCTTAATAACTCACGGCTCATTCGGGTAGGCCAGATGCGGATGTTCTGTCATCCGCTCGGGTTCGGCGGGGCCGTAAGATGGCTTCTGAAGGCGCTGTGGCAAGCGGCACAAAAACGGTCCGCGCCAAATAGGTGCGCCTCGATGTCGTCCACGTCGTCTACTAGGTGCCCGAACTCGACGAGTTCACTTCCATGTGGCCGGACGGGTGAAGACGACGCCTCGGTGGTCGGTAATGGCCTCAGGCAGTTGAGCCGACCTGAGCACGGCGTCCCCCACGCTGAAAGCACTATCACCAGCTCGCCTGAGCTCGTCAGAGTGCCGGTTCGGGGGGAACACGATGACAACCTTTCCGCTGGGATGTAGGCGCTTAGCCGAGCGCACCGCTGGGCAAAGGTCACTGTCGGCCGATATCACTAGCGCGGAGTCGTATCGCTGTCGGGCAGCGTCTTCTACAAGCCTCACAGCAATGTTCACGTCTGTCTCCTTCTCCTCGTACGTGGTCCACGACGCGCCGCACGAGCGGCAGGTCACCCGCTTGTGCTGGAAACGGCCGCGCACGACCTCGACCGACGTCACGGCCCGAAGAGCGCTGAGGTACGCGTTCTGACGGGCTAGTGCCGCTGGGTCGTTGCGTACACTCGCGGTGAAGTACGTGATGCCCGCTAGGCGCTGGCCGGGCTTGAGGAGGCGCTGCGCGAGACCTTCGAGGTCAAGCCACAGGTACCGACGACCATGCTTCGCCTTGAGGCCGTGGTAGAGGTTGAAACCATCGACGTAAGCCATGACCTGCGTCATTGTCGATCTCTAGGACGCGCGGTATGCTGGGGACAACCCCGCCACCGGCTCCGCCCGGTGGCCCGACGGCCCCCGCAAGGGGGCCGTTTCTTTTGGTGGCTCCCGGTCACTTGTCCTTCTCGCTGCTGGGAGCACTAATCCCTTTCCGCGCCAGCCGGGCGGCTCCGGGTTTCAACGGCGGTGGGTTGAAGCCTCTCGCGAGGCGTTCGCGTAGCTCCTCCGCGATCTGTCTCCTCAGATCAGGCGGGGCCAACTTGACGACGGCAGAGCGGGATACACCCAGCTCGGCAGTCACCTTCTCCATCGATCCGCCGGGCCACTCGAGCGCTTCGGCGACTGCCCTTCGCCGAATGGCCGCCAGATCTTCGATACGTGCCATCAAGTAGTCGGTCAGGTCACCGGCACGCTTCGCCCGCGTGATCGGGTTCTGGATCTGATGGATGCCCAGGACCGCCTCGTTGACCTTCCTTTCCACCATTTGAGCGAGTGAGTCATCCGTCACCGTAGCGACCTCCCTATAGCCATGGACTGATCGTACACTGGGGGTGTCGTCTTCGTCAAGGGCAGTATCTCCGCAAGTGACTTTACTGGCGGAGGTTAGCGTCCCCATCTGTTTGCCACACAGACGCTACTGGGAGTGAAGCCGACCACGCCTGCCCAGGGCTACCCCCCAAAACGGGACCCGCGAAGCGATGATGGTCCCATGAACCCGCCCGACGCTTCTCGTGAGCGGCTCGCCGCCACGTTTGACCAGGCACGCCGCCACGTTTGACCCGGCAAGTGACGTGTGCCATCGTGCTCGCCCGGAGTACCCAGAAGAAGCGCTCATCGACCACCTTGTGGATGTGGCGAACGTCAAGAGTGTGCATTCCGGCGAATCCGGATCCTCGAGGTGGGCAGCGCGACCGGGAAAGCGACGCTCCCCCTAGCCTGGCCTGGCGGGGCTTCGGTATTACGTGTATCGAACCGGGGCCGGCGCTAGCGGCCGTGGCGCGCAACCTGGCCGGCCTCGATGCCGAGGTCGTGCAAGCCCGCTTCGAGGACTGGGACCCTGTCGGCCAGCTCTAGGACCTGGTCCCCGCCGCGACCGCGTGGCGCTGGGTGGACCCAGCCGTCGGCTACCACAAGGCGGCGGCGGCACTGGTGCCCGGGGGCCACCTCGCCATCTGGGGGCCACCCATGTCATCCCGTGTGATGTGAGGGTGACACCTTTTTCGTCGACAATCCAGCCCGTCTACGACGAGATCGGCGAGGGGCTGGCCCCCGGCACCCCTCTCCCGCGCCCCGGCGAGCTGCCCGCCAACGGGAGGAGATCGAGGCGAGCGGGCTGTTCGAGGTGCTCGACGTCACACAGTACGACTGGGAGAGACCGTCTACGACGCCGAGGGCTACATCGAGCTGCTGAACACGTTCTCCGGGCATATCGCCATGCAGGGCTGGCAGCGAGACCGCCTGTACGGGGAGCTCCGCGACCGTCTCGCACGACGCGCCGACGGGCTCGTGCACCGGCACCGGGGCAGTGTCCTGCACGTCGCCCGTCGCAAAACCTGACGACCGTTTCCGATCGCTCGCCGGATGCAGCGCAAACACTCTCTTCCGCCTCCACCAGACCGTTAGCCGGTCGGCTCTAAACGGGTTGGGTCAAGAGGGCGCCATTCAGGCTGGGGAGGGCACTATCACCACTCACAAGAACGCGCGGTTGGATCCCGAGGAACCATCGAGCGCGTCGTGCCAGATGGCCACAGATCGGCACCTCGGGCGCGGTCGCGGGATCTGTCGTTGGGTGCTCGGTGCTCGGCGGGTTGCGTCGGCTGGCCGACGTGTCTAGTTCGACTAGCTAGGAAGGTGCCGGTCGGTCCTGCGGCGTAGTTACAAGCAGCCGAAGGCTCCGACGTCTCCTTCGGCTACGAATGACCCGTGGGCTTCGATGATCTGCCTGGCCTGGGCGCGCACGGCGTCGACAACACGGCCCCATCCTCCGGCCCAAGAAAACCGCGCCCTACTTCGGCACATACCGGGTGCACGATAACGCCCGTCAGCATCCACCGGCACGAGTGGTGCCGATCTGTGCGGGCAGGCCTAGCAAAAGTCGGTTATTATGGGCCGCCGTTCAGGGCGCGCGTTCTTGAACGTCTTCATTCTCACCAGATATTGAGCCTCTGTAGCGAGGGGCGGTGGCTGACAGCCGATGGTGACATGCTGATGTTGTGGACTGGGACAGTAGCGGTGACCCGTACAAGGTGGCATTGGTCAAGGGCTTCGGCCTTGCCCATGACCTTGGTCGGCGGTGTGGTCCGGTGCACGTTCTCGTGGGCGTTTCCGAGTGTGGTGACCCGACGGCACAGACCCTCTTCGCTGGCGAGGGGCCGTCGTTGCGGGAGGTCGTGACGGCCAATGACGCGACCTTCGGCGAGGGGGCCGCTTACCTGCTCGCCCAAGTCCAGGGCGGCGCCCGCATGTTGGCCGCTATCCATGGCGAAAACGCGGGACCTGCACACCTCCTCGTCGCCCTCATTGACCAGGCGACGCCCGAGGTGCTCGCAGCACTGAGGCTGGCAGGTCTCAACCCGGCCACGGTGCGAGCAGCCGCGCTGGCGGCAATCGGTCAACCGGCTGACCTGCCCCGAGTGCCTCTACCGGCCTTGGTCCCGGCGGGGACCATGGACCGGCCGCCGCTGCCGCTCTGGCAGTTGGACACCAGCGCCTGGGCCGCGCTGGCCTGGCGCCAGGAGCACCTGCCGCTGAGGCGCCTAGGTCGTCGCTCTGACTGGTCGTCTCTGTCGAACCTGGAGCATCGAACCGCCGAACGCGTGGCTGACAAGCTCGGCCTCGACGACGACCAGCGCTGCTCGCTCGCGCACCACCACATGGCCGAGGTGGAGCGGCGGGTGGCACAGGCGAGGCCAGGCCTGGTGCCGCAACGCCCGGGCCGCCCGGTCGCCCGGCCCGTCCTCGGACGCTCAACGGCGAAGCGTTGGCGCCGCCGGCCCCGGTTCCTCAACTTCACGGTGGGTTGGGGCACCTGGTTCGGCAACCGCCGCACGGGCTTGCGCAACGCCTGGTTCCGTGCCCGTACCGCCCGCGCGTACAGGGGGGCTCCTTCCACGTCCCAGCTGAGAAACCAGGCCTCGCCACGTTGATGTTATAATCTAAAGGGCATACTGAAAAGGTCATAGGCAAATGCGGTCTCGGAGCACGGACGAGCTGGACGAACTGATCGCGGGGCGGTCCCTGGCGAACCCGGAGTTCCCAGCGATGGTCGACGAGGCCTTGGCTGCTCGCGAGCTGCTCCGAGAGCTGACCCAGGCTCGCCTCGCCAAGGGCCTGTCTCAAACCGTGGTGGCTGCCCGGATGGGCTCCTCGCAGCCCGTCGTCGCCCGCATCGAACGGGGCGACCGAGACGTACGTGTCTCCACGCTGGCCCGCTATGCCGCTGCTGTCGGCAGGCGCATTTCCTGGACCGTCAGCGATGCTGCAACGGGGTGAGCTGCCCCTTGCCTACCCGGGCTCTTGGCGCACATCAGCCGGCGATGGCTCAGCAGTAGAACCTCATCGGGCCAGCCTCCAGCCGGGCACCGGACCGGGCACCGGGCCGCCGACCCAACCCATGGCCCCACCACCGCCCGCTCGCGGCTGCTGCTTGTCTCAGAAGACCTCACCGTAGACCTCACTTTTGACCTCAATCGTCGGCCTGAGCTGCTTGTATGTGCGGAGCGAAAGAAATCCCTGTGTGAGGTCTGATGTGAGGTTGCCAGTGAGGTCGGCCCGGATGATGTTCCTATGGAAGGTGGACGCTCTCCCGAGGACTGGGGCGCCCGGCGGCTTGTGGAGATCGTTGGTGACGGCTGGCAGGCCAGCGCTGCCCAGGCAGGCACTTTGGCCGCGCTACTGCGCCAAGTACTGCCGGCACACGACTCGGTGGCACTGGGCGATATCTGGGAGGCCGCCGTTGCCGCCCTCGTCCTGCGGCCAGGGCCCCTTGAGCTGGCGGCGGCTGGCCCACTGCTTGGTGGCTGGCTGAGGCTCGGGGCAAACCAGGCGGCGGAGTGGTACCGCCCGCGGGACCGCCGCCCCAAACGGGACCGGACCAGCGTGCGCCCGGTGGCTGACATCTCGGAAGTGGTGACGGGTTGAGCACGCTCCCGAGCGACGACTGGTGGGCCGCCAGCGAGCGCCTAGTCGAGATCGCCGAAGGGGCCAGAGGCGTTGCGCTGAGCACCAAGGCGCGCGGTGCCCTGGTCGAGATGACGGTCGAGCTGATGGTGCTGTTGACCAGCTGGCCAGGCCCGGTCCAGCCGGGCGGATCCCTCCGCCACCTGGGCACGCGCCGGGCGAGGATGGCGGCGCACGCCCCCTGGCTCTACGCGCTCCCACCGAGCGTCCGATGGTTGTTGGTCGGCACCCCTCGTCGGCCTCCCCTGCTTACCCTCCTACGGGGCCCCTGGTACCTGGGCCCGGCGTGGAGCCGTGCTTGGTGCGCAGCAGTCGTCGATCTGGAGGCACGTGCCCAGCAAGCCGCGCGCCCAACGCCAGGTCTTGGTGGGGCTGGATTGCGCGAGGCGCGCAGCAGGCGTCATCCGCGCGGAGGATCCTCACGTCGGTCCTGGTCGGTGGAAGGGCCTGCCGATGGGGCCTGCTGAGACCGGGGAGAGGCGGGCGTCAACGCCTACCACGAGTGCGCACTCGGTTAGCGAGCTGACCTACAGCATTCGCACAGCAGCCTCGGCCCTCGGCGTCTCTCCCGACACGGTCAGGCTGCTGGTCCGGCGGGGCGAGCTACCGGTGCTCCGGATCGGGCGCCGGGTGCTCATCGGCCGGCAAGCTCTCGCTGACTGGCTCGCCGAGCACCAAGGAGCCAGCTTCCCCGGGAGGAAGGGCGCCTAACCCGACGCGCTCCTCCAGTCCCCGCGCCGCCTCGGCGTCGCGCTGGGGCAAGAAGGCCGCGTAAATCCGGAGCAGCACCTCCGGGTTGTGGCCGAGCCGGTGGGCGGCCGTCTTGACGTCCACGCCCGCCCCGATCAGTTGGGTCGCGGCGAAGTGGCGGAGCACGTGGGGTGTCACCGGGATACCGGCCCGCTTGCCGAGGGACTTGACGCGCACCCCGAGGGTCTTCGGCCGGGTGGGGGTGTGGCCGCAATCCCAGGATAGGAGCCAGCCGTCGAAGGCTGGCTCGATCCCAAGTGCTCCGGCTCGCTCAGTGAGGGCTCCGCGGTAGTGGCGGAGCACGGCCAGACCACCCGGCCCGAGCGCGACCGTACGCGCCCTCTTCGTCTTGAGGCCGGCGGTGACATCGCCGCCCTTCAGCGGGAGACGCTGGCGCCTGATCGACAGGGTGCCCCGGTCCCAGTCAACGTCGGTCCAGCGCAGCCCGCACAGCTCACCCCTGCGAGCGCCCGTGATCGCGGCCAGGGTGATCGCGGTCGCGAGGTCGACATCTTCGTCGCACGCGACGATCAGCTTCTTCACGTCCTCGGGCCTGGTCGGGTCCCGGTCCGGCTGCGGGAGGGCGGGGGGACGGGCCTTGCGGGCGACGTTGCGCGGTAGCCAATCCCAATCGACGGCCTGTGCGAGAGCAGCGGAGATGATCGCGTGGTGCTGACGCACGGTCCGGATGGCCAGGCCTTGCTTCATGGCTGCCGCGTAGTGGCGGTCGAGGTCGTAGGCAGACAACTTGCCTAGGTCGATTTTCCCCAGGGCAGGCTTCAAGTGCTTGTCTACCCGGAGCCTGTACGTCTCGACAGTGCTCGCGGCGAGCCCACGAGCTTCCAGCTGATCGAGCCAAGCGTCGAGCAGGTCGGCAACCCGGCGCGGCCCCTTGGCTACCTCCCCAAGCTCGACCTCGGCCAGGAACTTCCGGAGCTCCCGCCGGGCCTCGCTTTCGGTCCGGACGCGCACGGTGCGCGACGCTTGCTTCGGCTTCCCCGTGACGGGGTTGGTCCCGGCGTACGCCCGCAAGCGCCATACGCCGGGTGCCGTTTGCAGGTACGTCCCCTCCCCGCGACGCCTGCGGGAACTGGGCCTGGCACGGGTTGCCGAGCGCGACTTCGAGACCGCGTTATAGTCCGAGTCATAGTCCACACAGCAAGCATAACACGTCTACCAGGGAAAACGAGTGAGCCGGCCTGTAGGCGGGATTCTGTCCACCGGCTAGCCGGTTGGGTGGTCATCCATCTCTGCGGTCCACCTGGGGACATGAGCCGGGCCAGCCGTCCCCAACTTGACCTTGCTCCGGGTGGGGTTTGCCAAGCCACCCGAGTCACCTCGGGTGCTGGTGCGCTCTTGCCGCACCGTTTCACCCTTACCTGTGGCACCTTGATCAGGTACCCATCGGCGGTCTATTTTCTGTGGCACTTTCCTGCGGGTCACCCCGACTGGCCGTTAGCCAGCACCCTGCCCTATGGAGTCCCGACCTTCCTCGACCAGGTCACAGCGAACAACTGCGCCTGGCCGCGACCACCCGGCCGGCTCACTCGCAGCTCAGCTTACCGCGGCGAAGTTGTCCGGCCGGGTTGCTGGGCCGGCCCGAGCCCCACACCCGCAACCGGGGCCGAGGGTAGTTTCCCAGCGTCAGCCGAGAACGGCTCGTAATGGTCTCAGGGCCGCTATTGAATGGTACCGATGCCCCAAGCCACGCCTCCCCCTCCCGCCCTTCACCCCGCCGTGGCGACGTGGTTCGAGCGAAAGTTCCCCGAGGGGCCGACTGAGGCCCAGGCCAGGGGTTGGCCGCTCCTCCAGAGGGGTGGCGACGTGCTGATCGCCGCCCCCACCGGGTCGGGCAAGACCTTGGCCGGGTTCCTCATGGCCATCGACGACGCTTACCGAGCCCACCAGGATGGCGAGGAAATACGGGGTCGCACCCGGGTGGTGTACGTCTCTCCGCTCAAGGCGCTGGCCGTAGATGTCCACCAAAACCTGGAGCGCCCGCTGGCTGAGATCGCCCAGGTGGCAGCGGAACTGGGCCTGCAGGCCCCTGCCATAAGCGTGGCTGTGCGTACGGGGGACACCCCTCCCGCGGCCCGCACGGCCATGATCAGGGATCCGCCAACTTTCTTGGTGACCACACCCGAGAGCCTCTACCTCTACCTGACGGCAGAGCGCAGCCGGGCTGGCCTGGCCCAGGTGAGGACCGTGATCGTGGACGAGATCCACGCCCTGGCCAGGGACAAGCGTGGCTCCCACCTGGCCCTCAGCCTGGAGCGCCTCGAGCACCTCCAAGCGCGGGGCCACGCCCAACGGGTGGGGCTGTCTGCCACCCAGAAGCCGATCGAAGTGACCGCCAACCTTCTCGGTGGGACCGAAGGAGGCGTGACCGTAGTGGACTGCGGCCACCGGCGCGACCTCCGGGTGAGCATCGAGTTGCCCGGTAGCGAGCTGGGGGCCGTCCTTTCCCAAGAGCAGCTGGCCGAAGTAGTGGAGCACATTGCGGCCCACGTGAAGGGCCACCAGACCACCCTCGTGTTCGTCAATACCCGACGGCTGGCGGAGCGCCTGGCTCACCTTCTGGGCGAGCTCCTCGGTCCGGACCAGGTGGCGGCGCACCATGGGAGCCTCTCGGCTGAGCGGCGCCGGCGCACGGAGGCGCGCCTGCGGGCCGGGGACCTGAGAGCGCTGGTGGCCACCGCCTCGCTGGAGCTGGGCATCGACATTGGGCCGGTGGAGCTTGTATGC
>JAKAWM010000091.1 GCA_021827285.1 Actinomycetes bacterium
CATATACCCCATGGGGTACGGACATGGGGCACGAAATCGGGGGCCCACCGGCCCTGCCTGAGGTAGCGTCGAGCTCCCGGCCAACCCACCAACAGCCCCAGCCCACGAGGGACCGGAGCCACCGCGCTGAAGCACTGGCGCGCTACGCCTGCGCTGCTCCTGGCCGGCGCGCGCCGTTCACAACCTCTGCCCATCTGTGCAGCCCCCGGCAAGGCATCGCCCCCCTTGTGGCTGCCGTCGCCGTCCTCTCAGAGCTTCGCCGCGTGGGCCGATGCGGGCACTGATCCCCCCAGCTGGGCGAGCAGGGCGCGGCCAAGCACCTCGGCCAGCAAAGGCGGCACGGCGTTGCCCACCTGGCGGTAGCGGCTCGAGGCCGTCCCCTCGAAGCACATGGCGGGCGGGAACGTCTGAAGGGAGGCAGCCTCTTCGACCGTGATACGCCGAGCCCCATGGACGAGCCCTGACCGCGGCTGCCCACCGGCCAGCAGATGAGCATGGTAGGCAGGTACGACTTCTGCAGTATCCAGCCAGGGGGTCTTGTTGCCCCCCATCGATGCCAGCAGTGTGGGCGCCGGAGCCGCGAGGTTGACGGGGCGGCCACCCCCGTTGAACAGGTGCCCGGAGTAGGGGTCCCTTCTCAGGTCGGGCCTGGCTGCATAGGTGACGACCGCCCGGTTCGGCTCACCGCGCGGCGCCGCCTCCAGCACACTGCCGGCCGGTCGCCAGGCCTGGTGCCGGCCCGGGCCGTGGGTCGGAGCGGGGAAGACGAACGGCTCGCGGTCCCCGAACCCGACCACGACGCAACGGCGGCGCTTTTGCGGGGCCCCATAATCGGCAGCGTTCAACACTTTCGCGCTCACAACATAACCGGCGGCGGAGAGCTCATGGACCAGGCGCTCCCACCGAGGCCTCATGGCCCCCTCGGTCAAGCCGGCAACGTTCTCGGCCAGGAAAGCTCGGGGCCGGAGCCGCCGCAAAGCGGCGATGAAAGCGGGCCAGCCGTCGCGTTCGTCTTCTTCCCCCTTCCGAAGGCCACCGACGCTCCAGGGTTGGCAGGGCGGGCCCCCAACGACCAGGTTCACGCCATCGAACCTCTTCCAGTCAACCTCGTTGACATCGCCGTTCACTGCGACGGCAGCGGGGTGCGCACTGGACCAGGTCGCGAGGGCGTCCCCGTCCCGCTCGACGCCGGCTACTATCTGCACCCCGGCAGCCTGGAGGCCGGTAGATAGCCCACCCGCCCCGCAAAACAAGTCGACCGCTTCGACGACCACGACGCGATTGTAACTACAGCAATGTCTCTCAGTCCCAGGTACCCGTAGTGACGCGGCAAGAAGGGGCGCGAGTGTCGATCCCAGGCAGCGTCGTACGTCGAGAAGGGTGGATCGGCAAATGGCCGGCATGGCTATGGAATGTGAAAGGAATGGACAAGATGGCCAAGTTCGTGTTCTCGTTCCGCGGGCTGCCCGACAGCACGCCCAGCGCCGAAGATGAGGCCGCTTGGGGAAAGTGGTTCGACAAGATAGGGCCCTCGATTGCCGACTTCGGCAACCGGGTCGGCGAGACTCGCCGGGTCGGGGCCTGCTCTTCACAAGATGTGTTGGCTGGGTACATCGTGGTCAACTCCGACAACCTGAGCGAGGCGGCAGCACTGGCCGAAGGCTGCCCCGGACTACGACAGGGCGGTGGCGTCGAGATCGGCCAGGTCGTCGCGCCCTGAGCGAGCCACGTACTTTGGCCCCGTTCGGGTCGCCTTCGCCGGCGGCCCGGACCGGTCAAAGTTGCAGTTCTACCTCCGCCTGGGCGGACGTACTGGGCGCCCGCCCGGCCAGCGCGGTAGTTGCGGGTGCGGGCGGGCGGCGGGGATTGTGGTCCAGACCGTCGATTTGGTAAAGCCTTGAGCGTCGTATGTAACGGAGGGTCATCGGGGTACCGGGATTAGAAAGGACCGAACATGGCTGAGTACTTGGTGTTGATATATGAGGACGAGAGCCGCTGGGAGAGCACCGACCCCGACACGGCCGGGCAGATCATGGCCAGCCATCGGGCATTTTCTCAAGAACACGCGGCCTCCATCCGGGGAGGAAACGCGCTCCAGCCGACCGCCACCGCCACCGCGGTCCGCAGGGACACCTCGGGAGGGCATACCATCACCGACGGCGCGTTCGCCGAAACCAAAGAGGCGCTCGGCGGTTACTACCTGATCGAGGCCGCTGACCTGGACGAGGCCCTGCGGATAGCGAAGGAGGTGCCAGCGCCCTTCGGAGGCGTGGAAGTCCGGCCCATCAGGGTCTTGGACTGACGTGTCCCAACAGGCGCTGAGGGCGTCGGTAGAGGCAGCGGTGGGCGACGCCCACAGGCGCGAGTGGGCGTTCGTGCTGGCCGCCACGCTCCGGGTCACCCGGGACATCGACCTGGCTGAGGAGTGCGTCCAAGACGCGTTCGCCAAAGCACTGGTGACCTGGCCCGAAGGCGGGCTGCCGGCCTCGCCTGGAGCCTGGCTCACCACGGTGGCCCGCCGGCGAGCGCTCGACCTGCTGCGCCGCCGCGACATCCACGACCGGTCCTTGCCACTGTTGGCCAGATCAGGGACCGATGACGCCGGCCAGGTCGAGGAGGCGGCAGTTGAGGCGGCGACGGAGGTCCCCGACGACCGTCTTCGATTGATATTTACCTGCTGCCATCCCGCCATTGCCCCCGGTTCGCGCGTCGCCCTCACGCTGCGGCTGATCTGTGGGCTGACAACAGCCGAGGTAGCCAGGGCCTTCCTGGTCCCTGAGGCCACCATGGCAGCGCGGATCACCAGGGCCAAGAAGAAAATCGCCGCAGCCCACATCCCCTACCAGGTCCCAGCTCTCGACGAGCTCCCCGCACGGGTCGAGGCGGTCCTCGACGTGGTCCACCTACTCTTCACCACCGGTCACACCGCCCCGGCCGGTACTGAACTGGTCCGCCTCGACCTGGTCGAGCGGTCGATCGAGTTGGCCCGCATGCTCGCTTCTCTCCTGCCCGACGACGCTGATGTGGCCGGGCTCTTGGCACTGATCCTGCTTACCGACGCCCGCCGATCTGCCCGAGTGGACAGCGAAGGTCGTCTCGTCCTTCTGGCCGAGCAGGACCGCAGTAGCTGGGACCGGCGCGCCATTATGAAGGGCGTCGGCTTGGCCAGCCGTGCGCTGCACCAGCGCCCACCGGGCAGGTACCCGTTGATGGCTGCCATCGCCGCTGTCCACGCCGAGGCGCCTTCGTTCGAAGCCACTGACTGGGCCGAGATCGTGGGCCTCTACGGTCAGCTCGCCCAGGTCTGGCCCTCACCCGTCGTAGCCCTCAACCGGGCTGTAGCGGTCGGCTTCGCACAAGGCCCCGCCGCCGGTCTCGCCGCCCTTGACGCCCTGGCCTCCGAGCCGGCTCTCGCCGGTTATCCCTACCTCGCCAGTTCCCGAGCCGACTTCCTAAGGCTTCTCGGGCGTACCAGCGACGCCCGACTCGCCTACGAAGAAGCCCTCATGCTCACCGAGAACGCGGTCGAACGCCACTTCCTCACGCAGCGTTTGCAGCAACTCGACCGCTGAACCGAGCCCATGGTCGCTTGTAGTTGACAAAAGTCGACCATACCAGTGCTCCCTCAACCCTCCGGAGAGTGTTGTACACGTTGAGGAAACCCGAGCCAAGCTGGCAGACAACCTCGTCGGTGGCGCGGCTTGCGATGCGCCATCCAAGTATGTGGTCTGAGGAAGGCACGGGCCCGGTTCGAAAGCCCAGGACGAGCTTGCAGCCCGCGATGACGAACCATCGCAGTGGGGCTGGTGCCCCCTCGCAAATCTCCCGGGCCATCTCTTCCGGCGACCTCTGGTCGCTTGGAAGAGCGGCAATCTCGTAGGCGCAAGCGAAGTCGTGCTTGGCTGGCACTCCGGGAGAACCTGGCGTGGGCGTGGTGGCGCGGACGGCGCCGGAACGACCGCTCCTACGGCCAGCATTGCCCATTTAAACCGTTCCGGCGCGCACCAAAAGGGATGGTGCCGGTGCACTGTTTGACCGTGGGATCGGGGATCTCCACGAGCGGCGCTGCCGCTCCTGGCTCGGCGTCGGGCTGCGCGAGCGCCGCGCTCGATCCCTCAACTGGCGCCCCACGCCCTTAGCTTTTTGGGGTTGATTATCGCCCAAATCCGAGTGATCTGGTCTCCTGCGACCTCGAATGCGTAAACCGCCAGCGGGACGCCGTCTTGTTCTGCCACCAGGCCCGGCTGGCCGTTCACACTGCGCTCCAGGAGCCTGGCGTTGGCGGGACGCCACCCGCCACCGGGTGATGTCAACCAGGCCTTGACGCGGTGGCGGCGAGTTAGAGGTCAAGGACGCGGCGAAGGCCTCGGTCCACTTCGCCCAAGAGGGCGGCCGGGGCCTGGCCTACGTGCTGCGCGAGGTCGGTCTTGTCCAAGGTGACCAGAGCTGTGACGTTGACGACCGAATCCCTTGGGAGGCCGCTCGTTGCAGCGGGAAGGAACACATTGCCCGGCATGGCGGCCAGGGAAGTGTTCGATGTGACCACCGCTGCGAGCACGGCCGAAATGCGGCCCCTATTCTAGGCCGTGGCCGAGATGACCAGCACCGGTCGTCGTTTTGCCGGGCGCGAACCGATCGGCGCGCCGACATCGGCCCAGTAGATGCTGCCTCGCTCGATCACCAGTCGTCTGTGGAGCCGGCCAGCGTCCTGTGGCCGGTTTCCACCGCGTCGGTGGAAGAGGCGGTAGCCTCGCCCAAGGTGGCGACGGCCAGGTCGATCCCTACTAGGCCTCGCGCACCCTTCTGACCTGCGGTAACGTGCGCCCCTGGGATTTGAACCCAAGAAGGGTGCCATCGTCTCTCCTCTCGTTCAGGCGCCGTCCCCGCCGTGGCCGCCGCCACCGTGGCCTCCGTGGCCCATCCCGAGGTGCATGACGGCCATCATCGCCGTGCAGGCCAGGGCCGCGAAGATGAACCCCGGGCTGGCCACGCCGGTCGCCACGAGAACAACCGCGATCACGAGCATCGGGATGCAGCAGGCGATCATCATGAGGCCGTGGCCGCGCCCTCCCGTGTGCCCGCGGTGCCCCGCGGCCTCGTGCCCGGCGTGCCCCCCGGCACCCTGGGCGTGCCCGGAGTGGTCCGTGCTGGGAGACCCCCAGGTTTCGGGCCCCAGTTCGCCTTGACCGGTAGGCCAGGTCGCCGTCCCTCGGACGGTGCTCGGTCCGGTCATGCGTGTGTCCCCAGAGCCCGGGGCACGTGGCCAAGCTTGGCGTACAACGGGCAATGGCCGAGGGCTCCGGTCACCACTAGGTCGGCCCCGGCCGCCACCAGCAAGACCTCGAGCACCACGGCCAGGGCGCCCACGGCGCTGGTGAGGAGCACGGCGCCCACTCCGGCGCCGAACGCTCCCAGCAGGACGCGCAGCAGGCGCTCCTGGGGGGTGAGGTTGACCTTCGGCCGCCGGAAGCGACGGGCCGTTGTCGGCACGGTCGTGTGCGTTGCTGTCGTGGTGCTCATGAACAGTCCTTCCTTTCGTTGTCTTTCGAGTTGCTTACTGATTTGCCAGCCCAGCCGGGCGCGGTTTGGCCGGGTGGCCCCGCCGTCAGCGGGCAGCCACCACTCGACCGGTGCGTGCTCGGCGGCCGTGGCGGGCGCGACGTCATGCACTGGGTAGCGCCCGGGCGAGACGAGCAGGCGGCCCTGCAGTACTCCCATCCCGCAGGTGAACTCGTACTCGCCTGGGACGTCGGGGAGGAGGTCGACGGCGACTTGTTCTCCTTGGGGGAGGGTGACGCTCCTGCCGAAGGCTGGGAAAACCACCTGTTCGGAGCAGGACGATGACTCCTCCCGCCGGAACAAAAGCCGTAGAGGGACGCCGGCCTCGGAGCGGATGACTTGCGGGTCGTACCCACCTCGGACCCGCACCCGCACTTCGTGGGCTGGAGCCCGCCCGAGCGGTCCGCTGCCCCGTCTGGTCGAGCTGAGCAGCATTAGGAACCCCTTTCGTTAGCCGCTAAGCAGACGAGGTCGTCCTCGACCGTCTGGCACTTCTCGAGGGTCCGCCAAGGGATGCCCGTGGCTCGGCTCATGACGGCCAGCTCCGGGCCTCGATGGGCCCGGGCGCGGCCCTGCCCGCGCGAGCCAAGCCAGTGGGTGCAGGAGCAGGGCGCCGGTGAGGGGTGCCGCCGGACGTCCTACCCGTCGGGCGGGAGGGCCTGGCCACCTTGGGCACCCCGGCCTCGGCCCTTGGCTTTGGGGGCGCGTTATGGCGCAGCGCGGCGTGGGCCCGGGCGACCATCAGCCGGGGAGCGGTGGACCACCCTGGGGGCTCGGAGTACCTGAGTGTCCCCCAGCGGGGCACGAACCGGGGCGTCACCGCCGCCCAGGCGTCATAAGCCTCCCCGAACTCGGCCTGGACCAAGTGCTCCTCGCGGCCCGCCAGGCGGCGGTAGAGGACCAGCAGCACCGGGAACATGGCCAGGGTCACAAGGGTCGGCCACTGCAGCAGGAAACCGGCCATCACCAAGATGAAGCCGAGGTACTGCGGGTGGCGCACATGGGCGTACGGCCCGGCCGTGGCCAGCTCACCCCTCTTGCTGGCGGCGAACAGTGTCCGCCAACCGGCGTACACGAGCCAGAAACCGCCGATGATCACGACGTAGCTTGCGATGTGGAACGGGCTCAGGTGGGGGTCGCCCTTCCAGCCGACGAGGTCGTTCAGCAGGTGACCGTCGCTGTGGGAAAGGTTCACCCCCGGCACCACGCCGGCGAGAGGGCCCGTCAAAAGGTAGATCGTCAACGGGTAGCCGTACATCTCGGTGAAGAGGGCGACTATGAAGGCCGAGAAGCCTCCGAGGGCGCGCCAGTCGAGCTTGGAACGGGGCCGGAAGAAGCTGAAGGCGAACGCGATCATCAGCACGGAGTTGAAGATGACCAGCTCCCACAGCCCGTAGGCGTAGTCAGTCATAGGGCAAGCGTCGGGCCGGGGTGAGAAGATCTCGTGAAGACGTTCTGCGCTTCTCGTGAACCGGTTCTTAGGTTGCCGTTGGCTCGTCGACGGCCCTGGGTGGCCGCGAACCTGAAGGCGGCCGGAGCGCCGGCAGCACGACCCGGAAGCGGGAGCCCTGCCCGAGGGCGCTCTCGACGTCGATGCGGCCCTGGTGGGCGCGGACCAGCTCGCGCACTATAGCCAGGCCGATACCGCTCCCGCCGGTCGCCCGCGAACGGGAGCGGTCGCCACGCCAGAAGCGCGTGTAGATGTGGCACAGGTCCTCGGGCCGGATCCCGGCCCCGGTATCGGCGACTTCGACAAAAGCCCCCGAACCATCGCTCCCTACAACCAGCCGCACCTTCCCTCCCGCTTCTGTGTAGGCGAGCGCGTTGGACAACAGGTTGGCCACGACCTGTTCCAGGCGCCCGGCGTCACCAACGACCCAAGCGGGCTCGTACATGGCTGCAAAACCGATGCCCGCGGCGCCAAGACGCGCCTCGAAAGCCTCCCCGACTGGCCTTGCCACGTCGGCCAGGTCGAGAAAGGTCGTCTCGAGGAGCAGCCCTGGGCGCTCGGCGTCGGCCAGGCGGGACAGGTCGTCGAGGAGGCGCGTCAGGCGCAGGGCCTCGGCGCGCATGGCGGAGAGGTTCGCGGGGAGAGGGAGGACACCGTCCTGCGCCGCCTCGATGCGCGAGAGAAGGCCGTTCACGGGCGTGCGCAGCTCGTGGGCCAGGTCGGCCACGCTCTCCTTGCGCAGCTCCTCCTCGCGGCCAAGGGTCTCGGCCAAGCGGTTCAAGGCACGGCCGACCGCCCTCACCTCGGGCTCGGAGCCGGGCTCGACACGCGCCCCGAGCTCGCCCTGTTCGAGACGCTCCGCCACGGCCCGGATACGTCTCAACGGCCTCGACAGGGTCTCGGCCAGGGCGAGCCCGACGACCAGGGCGGCCAGGGCCGCCAGCCCGGCTGCCATTAGGTGGAGGCGGTCGAGCGAACCCCGGAGCTGTTGTTCTTCGGGAGTGAGAAGAGGCCCGCCCCCGGCCGAGACGACCGCGGTGCCTACCTGCCGGCCCCCTGCCACCACGCTCGCCCTTGCCGTCGTGCCCGAGGGCGCCTGCCCCGCCCGGGCGGCTCGGCCGCCTGGCAGGGCCAGCGACACCCGGAGCCCGTCCAGTTCGGCCAGGTGCATCAGCTCGGCTGTCGTGCCCGCCGTCCAGGCACCGGAGCCCTCGTAGAGGGTGGCCGCCACGACCGCCAGGTGCTTTGCGTCGCTGGCCAGGCGGGCACGGGCCGCCTGGCCGAGGCGGGGGCCGAGCCCCAGGTTCCCTATGAGCGCCGCCAGCGCGACCGCCGCCACGGCGACAGCGACCAGGGCCACGGCCAGCCGGGCGCGCAGGCCCAGCCGCGTCATCTGCTCGCCGGGGTGTTGGTTGCCACGGAGCGGGCCAGGCGGTAGCCGGTCCCGAACACGGTCTCTATGTAGCGGGGGTGGCGGGGGTCGGGCTCGATCTTCTTGCGCAGGTTCTTCACGTGCGCGTCCATCGTCCGCTCGTAGCCGTCGTAGTCGTAGCCCTGGACGTGGTGGACCAGTTCGGCGCGGGCATATACGCGCCCGGGGTAACGTGCGAGGGTGGTGAGCAGGCGGTACTCA
>JAKAWM010000092.1 GCA_021827285.1 Actinomycetes bacterium
GACGTTGCAGAGGTGGACTTCGGGCAGCGTCCAGTCCCGCATACCGGTCGTGCCGAGAGAACAGCCGTCGCATGTCCCGTGGTTCAATATGCGCCACGCGTACGCCAGGTTGTCCCTGTTGTCCACCATGGCATCGGTTATGGAACGGTAATTGTTCTGCTTTTGCTCGCCGATGCCAAATGGCTTGAGGCCCACCCACAACGATGGGTCGATGAGCCTCTCTTTGTGGCGCCCTCGGCCAGCCATGGCTGCCTCCCCTCTTCAGGGGCTCCCAAAGCCACAAGGTTACTTGTGCGCTGAGGCTAACGCGTCGTGGTCCAAAACGATGACTTCCACGGGTTCACCGGCGCGCCGGCCTTCCCCGTCAGGCAGCACGGCCAGGGCGTTGGCGCCGGCCATGGCCCTCAGCTGGTGCGATCCCTGGCCGTCCAGGGGGCGTACCCGCAGCTCGCCGTCCGCGCTCAGGGTGGCCACCACCCGCACCAGGTACAGCCGGCCGTCGCGCGGGCGGAGTAGGTCAGCCTCGGCGATGGCCCGTAGCCGGGGGCGGTCGAGGTCCCGGTGGCCGGCCATCAAGCGCAGCGCGGGCCGAGCGAACAGCTCGTAGGAGACGAGCGCCGACACCGGGTTGCCTGGCAGCCCGAAGGCGGGCGTCCCCCCGGGCGGGAGGGTTGAAAAGGCGAACGGCTTGGCCGGCTTGACCGCGACTTGCATGGTGCGGGCCCCTTCCCCCCCGAGCCTTCCCAGTACCACCCGAACGATGTCACGGTCCCCCACGCTGACCCCACCGCTTGTGATCAGGGCGTCACAGCTCGCCGCGGCCCGCAAGAGGACCTCTGCCAGGCGGTCCGGGTCGTCGCCCACCCATCCCAGGTCGATTGCCTCCCAGCCGTCTGAGCGCACCTGCGCCAGCAGGGTGGCCCGGTTGCTGTCGCGGATCTTGCCGGGCGGGAGGGGCCCGGGCGAGGCAACCAGTTCGTCGCCGGTGGAGGCGATACCCACCCGGGGCCGGCGATGCGCGCTCACCTGGCTGGCCCCGATGCTGGCGAGGACGCCGATATGGGCTGGGCCCAGCTGCTCCCCGGCGGGGAAGACCTGGCTGCCCGCGGGGATGTCGTCCCCGGCGCGGCGGACGTTGGTGCCTGGGCTGAGCCGGCCTTGTACGCCCACGAAGCCATCGCCGTCGGGCTGGGTGTGCTCGACCATGCAGACGGCGTCCGCCCCCGCTGGGAGCGGGGCCCCCGTCATTATCCTCACCGCTTCACCCTGGCCCACGAAGAGGCCGCGTGGGTCGTTGCCCGCCATCAGGGTGCCCACCACTCGCAGCCGGGCCGTGCCCTCCTGGGTGTCGGTGGCCCGGAGCGCGTAACCGTCCATGGCCGAGTTGTCAAAGGGCGGGACCGCCTCGTCAGCCTGTACTGCCTCGGCCAGGACGAGGCCCAGCGCCTTTTCGACGGGCAGCCGCTCAGGTGGGAGAGGGCGGCAAGAGCCGAGGACGAAGCTGCGGGCCTCAGGAACGCTGATCATGCCGGCCTCTCTTTGCTGTTCTTTTGCTGTGCCCATGGTTACTGTGAATTACCAGATTGCGGGGCTCTACCGCCATAGCGTCGCGGCGCGCCGGCCCGTGTAGCCTTGGTCGGCAGTGTTCGAGCGTTTCACTGGCCAAGCGCGTGAGGTATGGGTGCTCTCCCACGACCGAGCCCGCCTGTCGCACCACAATTGCTGCGGCACCGGGAATTGCCGCGGCACCGGGCCAGCCCAGCCGGGCCTGATGAAGGCGGGCCCGGGCGCGCCCTGGGTACAGGCGCCGGGCAGCGACGCCTGACGTGCTTTTCGCCCGGGCCAAGGGGGGCCTGAAGCCCACTGTGGCGCTCCCCCTCTTTGTCGCCTTCACGGTCGTGTCCACCGGTGGCCCCCTGGCTCTAGCTGCGCTCTATGGCCCGACCGTGGTGTCTCCCCTTTCGTCTGCCGGGCTCGAGGTGGTGCTGGCGGCCGTGCTCTTCGGCCTCCCGATGGCCGTCTGGTACGCCTTTTCGGGCCAGGTCGCCTCCGCGGGCGGGCTCTACGCCTTTGTAGAAGCAGGATTGGGGCGGAGATTGGCGCTGGTACAAGGCGCCCTCTGGACCGTCAGCTACTTCTTGTACTTGCCCTACACGGTCACCTATGTGGTCTATTACGTCCTTCCCACGGTGGTGGGGGGTACGGGCCCCTACCGGCCCTGGCTGGAGGTGCTCCTACCCGTGGGGATAGCCGCGCTGGGGTTTGTCCGCCTGCGCCGTGCCCTCCTCATCGTGGGTGCCCTGGCCGTGCTCCAGTTGGCCGTCCTTTTGGCCTTCGCGATAGCCGGTATGGGCCATCTCGGCACTGCTCCTGGTGCTTTCGGCGCCCACGGTGCGGCCCGTCATATCTTTGGTGGCACCGTCAATTTCTCGCTTCTTTTCATTTGCGTAAGCTTGCCCCTTTTCCTTGGCGGTGAGGCCATAGGCGGGGCCCGGACCGTCCGGCGCGGCTTGTCCTGGGGGTTCGTGCTGTCCGTCGCCTTCGTGCTCCTCGGCCTGCTGGCTTGGGTGCACGCTGGTCCAGCGCTCACCGGTGGCCAGGTGCCTGGCCTGGCCCTGGCGCAGCAGAGCTGGGGCCACCCATTTGCGGTGGTTGTCGGGTTCTCCGTAGCGGCGTCTGTGGCTGGTCTGATCGTCGCTGAGTACCTGGCATTATCGAGGCTCTTGCATGCCATGTCCGGTATGGCGCTAAAAGCTACGACGCTATGGGTTGCCGCCGGCTTTGTCGTGGCTGACCTTTTAAGCCTGATCAACCCGGATGCCTTTTACAACGACTTGTTGAAGCCCTCGCTCGTCGCGCTGTGGGCCGCCCAGCTGCCAGTGTTCGTAGCGTTCCCGTTTTTTGCCCGTCGGCATCGCTTCTCGCTGTCCGGTTCGCTGGTCTTGGCCTGTGGTTCTGCTGCCCTCATGAGCTACGGTCTTTACACCGCCATCGTGTCTGCCGTTTCGTCGTAAATATATCGATTGTGAAAATAGGAGCGAACCGTGCGGTCACTTCTGCCGGTACCGGCCGAGCGAGTCAACTTGGTGGAGGCATACTCCAAGAGCATTCAAGCGCCCGAGGGCCGGCCCTTCGTGAGGCTCAACATGGTGAGCACGGTGGACGGGGCGGTGGCATTTGCCGGCCGTTCTGGCCCGCTCGGGGGCCCGGGCGACAAGCTGGTGTTCTCGGTGCTGCGCGCCATAGCCGATGTCATCCTGGTGGGGGCGGGCACGGTGCGGGCCGAGCACTACGGCCCGCCCCGCCTGCCACCAGAAGTGCAGGCACTGAGAGAGCGGAGGGGCCAAACCCCGCTCCCCCGCCTGGCCGTGGTGTCGCAGTCGGCCTACTTGGACTGGACGTTGAGGCTTTTTTCGGCTGCCCCGGCTGGGCCAGCCGGGCCCGCGGCTATTGGTGCGCAGGAAGCTCCTGGTGGCCCGGCTGGTCCCAGTGGCCCGGCTGCTCCTGGTGGCTCGGCCGCTCCCGGTGGCCCGGCCGCTGTCGCGCAGCCGCGCCCTCTTGTGATCGTCCCCGGTGCCGCCCCGGCCGAGAACGTGCAACGGCTGGCCACGAGGGCGGACGTCCTTACAGCGGGCGAGAGGGAGGTGGACCTCAGTGCGGCGCTCCAGGAACTGGGCCGTCTGGGTGCCCGCCACATCCTGTGCGAGGGCGGTCCCCGCCTGAACTCCAGCCTGGTCGCGGCCGGGCTTGTGGACGAGCTGTGCCTCACTTTGTCGCCCAAGCTGGCCGGGCCCGCTGGGGGTGGGCTGCCCGGTGGGGGTTGGCTGCCCGCTGGGGGTGGGCTGCCCGGTGGGGGTTGGCTGCCCGCTGGGTGGCTGGGCAGTCGTGGGCAGGCGGTGGCCCGCCGTCCCGGGGACGAAGCGCAATCGCCACTCGGGACCAGCTCCCAGCCGCGCCAACCGCTGTCGCCCCTCGAGATCGTCCATGTGCTGGAAGAGGACAGCTTCTTGTTCCTGCGCATGCGCGTCCAGCACGACCTTGCGCCCGGGTCGTAGTTGAAATTGCACCGCACCCTGTACGCAAAATCGTGCCAAACCCTGATGTGCACCGGGGCTGGGCGCATTTCGTCGGTCCCTCGGTTGGAGACTGGTGCAATTCCTCGTCAAAATCCGCGGCAAAATGCGCCCAGCTGTTGGCGCCGCGGCGGCAAACCGCGCCTAACTCCTACCGCAACGGGGGGATTGGCGCGGTCTTCCGCCCATGGCGGGCCCATGCACCGCTCACGCCAGAGGTCCCCACCGTGCTTATCTTCACCGCAGGTACAAGTGCCCCGCCCGGTGCAGGCTACCGCGGGCGCCCTCGCGGGGCCCGTCCTACCCAACGCCCGCCGGAGGCCCTTCGGCGAACTGGATTTGCTGTGCCGGCAGCAACCGGAACGATGAACGGTCCATCTCTCTGCCATCCACTCTCACGCTGAAGTAGTACGACCCCAGTTGGGGCAGGCCCAGCCCAAAGAGGGGGACAGCCATGGGCATGCTCCACTCGTCGCCTTCTTGCATCTGCGGTGAGCGGGGAGCCATGAAGTACAGGACGATCATGCCCCTGTCTGCTGGGTCACCTTCTTCGGGCAATTGGTCGGTCAGCATGACCCGTGCTTCCTGCTCGCCGCTCTGCTGGACCAGTTCGATGGTCATCTTGTGCTGCACATCTGTGTCAGCCGGGCTGATCAAACCCAAGATGGCCAAGCTCACGTTGACGGGGTACGGCGGGACGGGGGACGGGCTGGCCAGGAGGGCGAGCCCCGCCCCGGCGATGAACAGCTTTCCCCCGCTCACTTCGGCGAAGTCGCACAGCATGACCTTGGCGTCCATGCCACGAACCTAGGTGGAGCCCGCCAGGCCCGCCAGTCTTGACGGTTGGCTTGCGTCTGTAACTAGCCTCGATCCAGGCTTAGGGGTAGCCGCGCGCCAAGGCTGGCTCCGCACGGGTTGGGACCACGACATGAAAGACCTGCTAGAGAGGGTGGCTCCGAAGGCGGCACTCCCTGATGCAGCACGTGGGCGGGAGGGGTCGGCCGGTCCCCCCGGTCTTACCGTCGTTCAGGAGGCCAAATCCCGCTGGTCCCGCACAAGCAGGGCAGTCGTCGCCGGTGTCACGCGCCTGGCCAACTGGAGGCACTTCGACGCCTTCTTGCTAGCCTTCCTCGCCGCCGTGGTTCTCGGGCTGCGGTGGCGGACGCTGTGGACCAGCTACTGGGGGGACGAAGCCATCGCCATTGGGATCGCCGCCCAGCCTTTGCACGCCCTTCCGAGGGCTTTGGTGAACGATGGCTCACCCCCTCTTTACTACGTCATGCTGCATTTCTGGATGGAGCTGTTCGGCCGGTCTGAGCCCGCCACCCATTCGCTTTCCATGGCCGGAGCCTTGGCTGGTATCCCCGTGTCTTGGTGGTGCGGCGGCAAGCTCTTTGGACGGTGGGTGGCCAGAGGGGCGGCCGCCCTGGTTGCCACCTGCGCCTATATCGGCTACTACAGCACTGAGACGCGCATGTACTCCTGGCTGGCGCTCGGCTCTGTTCTGGCCGTCACCTGCTTCGTCCTCGCTTACGGTGGGGCAGGCCGGCGGTACTGGGTGGCGGCCGCGGCAGCCATGACAGCCGTGCTCTACATCCACTATTACGGTCTTTACCTTCTGGGCGCGCTGGCCCTGGTCGGGACTGCAGCCGCCATGGTGGCCGGGTCCGTTGAGCGCCTGAGGGCGACTGTGATGTACGGCCTGGCCTGCGCGGCGGCCTTCGCCCCCTGGGTGCCTCAGTTCGCTTACCAGTTCTCCCATACAGGGGCGCCGTGGGCGCCCACACCTCGCATCTGGGACCTGTTCGTCGACCCCTTCAACGTCCTGGCCTCGGCGGCATGGCCAGCTGTGGTGGTGGCAATAGCCTTCGCCGTGCTGTGGAGACGACGGTCCGTTGCCGACAGTGAGAGCGATCGTGCCAGTCCCGCGGAGCTTCAGCTGATCGCTACGGAGGGCCCTGCACGGAGCGCCAGGAGCGTGGGTTTCCGCGCGACACTTTCCCGTCCTGGCCCCAGCCTGATGCTGCTCTCGGCCGTTCCGCTGGTCACCCTGGCACTAGCCTGGATCGGTAGCCAGTTCGTCAACTCCTGGGATCCGCGCTACCTCGGGGTTGCCGTAGTGCCTGCTTTGCTCCCTCTGGCCGGTGGTCTCGCCCGGGTGCGCGGCGGCTTGCTCGTGCTGTGTGGCACGGTTGTTGCTTTGGCGGCCACCGCCGTCCCGGTACTTGTCGGCCGGGGGGTCACCGTCGAGAACTCGAAGAGCGATGTGGCATACCTGCTCGGCCGTCTGCATGGGTTGCTCCGGCCGGGCGACCTCGTCATATCGGCCCAGGTGACAGACGCTCCCGCCGTAGCCCTGGACCTGGGCACCAAATTTATCTATGCCACTCCGTTGGGGCGTCTGGCCGACCCCCTGGTCGTGAATTGGTCCAACCTACCTACCCGTTTGCAGAGCATCAACGCTGCCTCCAACCTGGCCCCGCTGCTCGCGGCCCTGCCTGAGGGGCGCCACGTCCTCCTCGTGGACCCGACCAGCTGGGATAGGGCTGAGTCGCCGCAGCGCTACGCCGGTTTGGTTGAGGCGGAGGCGGTCGCGACCAACACTGAGGTGCTTTCTGATCCCTCGCTCCAGGTCGTTGCCACCGAGACGGTGCCCAGGTTCACGGACCCCCAACACCCGATGCAAGCCACGCTCTTTGTAAAAACGGCGGGACGCTGAGCCAGGTGGCGGGCCGCGGGCATGCATAGCCGAAGCCCATGCGCCGTCTTCAGAGCCCCGGCTGCCGGGCCCAGCAGGCGTGCCCGGGCTAACAAGTAACCCGGAGGTCACGGTGCTCGTGCACCCCTCGCGTGGTACTGTCGCAACATGAGTGGTACGCACAAGGTCGTTGTGGGCGACAGGGGCCGGCTGGTCGTGCCCGCTGAGGTGCGGGAGCGGGCTGGCCTGGCCAAAGGTACGACGCTGGTGCTCCTTGAGACCCCATCAGGGATCATCCTTATGACTCGCGCCCAACTTCGCGACCGCGTCCGGGATGACCTTTCAGGCCTCGACCTCGTCGGCGAGCTCCTTGCCGAACGGCGCGCCGTGGCCGCCAACGAGGACGCCGCGTGAGCGTAGTGGATGCTTCAGTCCTCCTGGCCTTCGCGCAGGGTGAGGAGGGCGCCGGGCAGGCCGAGAGCCTCCTCGAGGAAGGAGCGAGCTGCGGAGCCGCGAACTGGTCGGAGGTCGCCCAGAAGGTCCGGGCGGCGGGCCGGGACTGGCACCTCGTTCGGGCGCTGCTTGTGAGCTACAACCTCCGCGTCGAGGCGGTTATCGAAGAGGACGCCGAATGGGCGGCCGGCCGGTGGCGCAGAGGCGAGGGGCTGTCGCTGGCCGACCGGCTCTGCCTTGCCCTCGGGGAACGGCTGGACGCAGACGTGTGGACGGCCGACGCCATCTGGGGAACGGCGGGCCGGGTCCATCAGCTGCGCTGAGATACCTGGACATCTGCGAGGCTCTCAGGCCCAATTCTGACCCAACCGTTTGTCGGGCGATGTCAACCTCGCGCATGGGCCTAACAGCTCCAGCCCCGGAGCCTTCCCCCGGCCGGGCAAGTTCTAGCTTCGTCTGTGACCACCTGGCGGCAGGCACGCCTGTGCGCAGACCAGTAGTGCCCGGGTGTCTTGAGGCAACTGCCCGGCATGTCTCAAGACATCACGGTGGCGGAGAGGGAGGGATTTGAACCCTCGGACGGGGTTCACCCCCGTCAACTCATTAGCAGTGAGTCCGATTCGGCCGCTCTCGCACCTCTCCTAATGACCTTGACCTACTAGTTTGTCCTCTGGGCGGGACGCACCAGAGCTGTTTTGCCTACTCCTGGCCTACAAGCCTCGCCGCGTGGGCACCCGCTGCAGGACACCGGGGGCAGGGAAACGAACATAGCAGGCAAAGGCACAATGAAGAAAGCGTAGCCCAGGAACGCAGCAGCTGCCTGCCCATCCCAAAGTCCAGGTCGCTGAACGAGACCGGGACAGGGATCATGGCCGCCAGCCGGCCGGGATCCACTCTGGTTGCGAGGGTAGTGCACCGCCCGACCGTGGCCGGGCGCGGCTCAGCCTCGCCCGAGGGCCCTGACGGCTCCGGCTCGCTGACGGGCACGTTGCGTAGCTTGGCCTAGGAGCATTGAAGCGACAGAGGTCCCCTGTCGCTCGCGCCGCTCTTCGCCGCGCTCGGCGCTCTGGCGGAAGCTATTTCAGGCTCGTTCGAGCAGTTCAGAGGCATTGCACCCGAGCAGGCGGGCCGAGCATGAGGGTGGTCGCCGAGTGCCTGAGAAGGTGGCGCCAACGGCGACAGAGGCTAACGTCATGGCCCGGGCCCCGCCAGGCCACGTTTTCAAACGTGCCCGGCTCACCAACGTCGCCCCCGCCGAAGAAGGCAGCCAGAACGAGGCGTCATCAGCTCATGGTGCGGATCCGCAATCCCCGGACCCGGCTGAAGTCGCGGACATTGCGCGTTGCCACCTCAAGCTTGCGCTCGAGTGCCGTCGCCGCGATGAGCGCGTCGGGGAGGCGGATACCC
>JAKAWM010000093.1 GCA_021827285.1 Actinomycetes bacterium
TCCAACGTTCATTCGCGAAGGCACGCCCAGGGGGTTGAGGATCACGTCCACCGGGGTGCCGTCCGCCAGGTGCGGCATGTCCTCGACGGGGAGGATCTTGGAGATGACGCCCTTGTTGCCGTGACGGCCTGCCAGCTTGTCACCCTCGGTGATCTTGCGCTTCTGGGCGACATAAACGCGTACCAGTTGGTTGACCCCCGGCGGCAGCTCGTGAGCGTCCTCGCGCGAGAACACGCGAACATCGATCACCTTGCCCGACTCGCCGTGGGGCACCTTGAGCGAGGTATCCCGAACTTCGCGCGCCTTTTCTCCGAAGATGGCCCGGAGCAAGCGTTCCTCCGGCGTCAGCTCGGTCTCACCCTTGGGGGTGACCTTACCAACCAGCACGTCACCGGCACCGACCTCAGCGCCGATCCGGATGATGCCCCGCTCGTCCAGATCCTTCAGGATCTCCTCGGACAGGTTGGGTATGTCCCGAGTGATCTCCTCCGCCCCCAGCTTGGTGTCACGGGCGTCCACCTCGTGCTCCTCAATGTGGATGGAGCTCAAGACGTCGTCGCGCACCAACCGCTCGGAAAGGATGATGGCGTCCTCGTAGTTATAGCCCTCCCAGGGCATGAAGGCCACCAAGAGGTTCTTGCCCAGGCCCAGCTCACCCCCTTCGGTGGAAGGCCCGTCCGCCAGCACGTCCCCGGCCCCCACCGGCTGGCCCTCGTCCACCACAATGCGTTGGTTGAAGCAGGTGTTCTGGTTGGAACGGCGGAACTTGTAGACCGGGTAAACCTTGCGCCCCAAAGGCCGGCCATAGCGGTCCACTTGACCGTCGCGGTACTCGACCGTGACGTGCTCGCCCGACACCTCCGAGACCGTCCCGAAGCCCTCGGCCAACGCGACGTCACCGGTGTCCCGGGCGGCTCGGGCCTCGGCGCCGGTCCCGACAAAGGGGGCCTCGGGCCGGACGAGGGGTACCGCCTGCTTTTGCATGTTGGCACCCATTAGGGCGCGGTTGGCGTCGTCGTGCTCGATGAAGGGGATGAGGGCGGTGGATATGGAGATGATCTGCTTGGGCGACACGTCCATCAGGTCCACTTCGGAAGGGGGTACGAAGTCCACCTCGCTCGTGGTGCCGTAGGTCGTCCCGCCAGCACCCACGCGGACACCCGGCCCTTGAGGGGCACGGCGCACGAGGACCCTTTGGTCCGTCAACGTACCGTCCGGGGCCAGCTTGGCGTTGGCCTGAGCGATGACGTACTCCTCTTCCTCGTCAGCGGCCAGGTACACGATCTCGTCGGTAACCTTGCCGCCCGCCACCTTGCGGTAGGGGGTCTCTATGAAGCCGTACTCGTTGATGCGCCCGTACGTGGCCAGGTGGCCGATCAGGCCGATGTTCGGGCCCTCGGGTGTCTCGATGGGGCACATCCGGCCGTAGTGGGAGCTGTGGACGTCACGCACCTCGAACCCGGCCCGCTCCCTGGACAAGCCGCCTGGGCCCATGGCGGAAAGGCGACGCTTGTGGGTAAGGCCGGACAGGGGGTTGGTCTGGTCCATGAACTGGGACAACTGGCTCGTCCCGAAGAACTCCTTGATCGCGGCCACCACGGGGCGGATGTTGATCAGGGTCTGAGGCGTTATGGCCTCGACGTCCTGGGTAGTCATGCGCTCGCGGACGACCCGCTCCATGCGCGAAAGGCCCACTCGTACCTGGTTCTGGATGAGCTCGCCCACCGACCGCACCCGCCGGTTGGCGAAGTGGTCCTGGTCGTCGAGCCGGTAGCCGGGCTCACCTTGGGCGAGGTGGAGAAGGTAACTGCAGGCGGCCAAGACTTCGCTCCGGGAGAGGACGGTCTGGCCCGGCTCTGGGCGCTCAAGTTCCAAATCGAACAGAGATTCGACTTTGCCGATTTCAGGGCCCAGCTTGCGGTCCAACTTGTAGCGACCGACTCGGGTGAGGTCGTAACGCTTGGGGTTGAAAAAGGCGTTGTCGAAGTATGCTCTGGCGGACTCGAGCGAGGGGGGTTCACCCGGGCGGGCCCGCTTGTAGATCTCCAACAGCGCGTCGTCCTGGGTCGGGACCAGGTGCCTTTCCTTTTCCCACTGCGGCTCCAGGAACTCGAAGTGGCGCACGAAGCGCTCCAAGAACACTTCGTCCTCGTAACCCAGCGCCCGGAGCAACGAGAAAAGCGAGAGCCGCCGCTTGCGGGCCACCCGGGAGCCGGCCGTGATGTCCTTGCCCGGCTTGGCCTCGACGTCGAACTCGATCCACTCGCCCCGGTAAGGGTGGATGGTGCCGGTCACGATCGTCTTTTGCTCCCGGCCCGGCTGGAAAATCACACCCGGGGAACGGACGAGCTGGGAGACTACGACACGCTCGGTGCCGTTGATGATGAACGTCCCCCTTTCGGTCATCACCGGGAAGTCCCCCATGAAGACCGTCTGCTCCTTGATCTCCCCCGTGTTGGCATTTTGGAACTGCGCCCGCACGAATATGGGCGCCGCGTAGGTCATGTCCTTTTCCTTGCATTCCTCCACCGTGAACTTCGGGGGAGGCCGAAGGTCCTGGTCCGTGGGGTCAAACTCCAAGACGAGCTTGAGCGAGCCGGAGAAGTCCTCGATGGGGCTTATGTCGCGGAACGCCTCCGCTAAGCCCTTCTCTAGGAACCACTGGAAAGAGTCGCGTTGTACTGAAATCAGATCGGGGAGCGGCAGGACCTCGTCGAGGTTGGCGAACGAGAAGCGCTCCCGGGTAACGGGGCGAGACAGCAAGGACTACTCCTTGAGAGGTGCGAGGGTGACCAAAAGCAAAGGGGCAGAACCAGTGCGGCTGCCGGCTGGGCTGGCATGGCCGGCTGGGCTGGTGCCGGGACGCCCACTGAGCAGGCTGCCGCACATTATCGGGCTATGCCGGCAAGGGCTCCCTGGCTCAGCGCCGTCCGTGCACCTGGTACGGACGGCCAGTGTGCACCTGGTACGGCCGGCCAGCCGCTTAGCCTTCAACGGCGCGCGGCAAACCGACGCCCCAAGAACGAAGGACGCGGAAGGGCAGGGCACGGCAAGTCGCCATTATAGCCTAGAAACGGGCACGCGACAACGTACAGGTCGCCCCTGCCGGTCACCCCTGCCCAGGCGCTTATAGGAAGAGGGTACGCCCGGTTGGCCTGCTGGTCAAGGGGCGGGACTACTTCAGCTCGACCGAAGCACCGGCGGCTTCGAGCTGGGCCTTGGCCTTGTCGGCGTCTTCCTTGCTCACCTTTTCCAGCACCGTCTTGGGGGCACCGTCCACCAGATCCTTGGCCTCCTTGAGACCGAGGTTCGTCAGCGCCCGGGCCTCCTTGATGACCTGGATCTTCTTGTCGCCAGCCGCGGCCAGGACGACATCGAACTCGTCCTGCTCTTCTTCGGCGGCTACCTCTGGCGCGGCTGCTCCGGGGGCGGCGGCAGCCACAGCCACGGGAGCGGCCGCAGTCACGCCAAAACGGTCCTCGAAGGCCTTGAGCAGCTCGGAGAGCTCGAGCACGCTCATACCGGAGATGGCGTCGAGGATGTCGTCCTTGGTCAAGGTTGTTGCCATTGTTGTTGCGCTCCTAGTCGTGGTTGGTTGTTCGATCTGGTGGTTGTCTCTGCTCTACCTGGTTGTCGTGCTTGTGGGTACCTAGTTGTCTTGCTGTGGGTAGCTGGTGGCGCCCTGGTTAGACGTCTACCCGCCGCCCTCTGCTCGGCGCTTGTCGACAAGGGCAGCCAATCCGTAGGCAAAGTTGCGAGGTAGGGCGGCCAGTAAGCTAGCCAAGCCTTGCATTGGGGCGGCCAACCCGCCGGCCAGGCGAGCCAGCAGGACCTCGCGCGAAGGCAGGTCAGCCAGCGCGGCCATACCTTCGGCGGCCAAGACGCTCGACCCCAATGCCCCGCCCCTCAGTACAAGTAGCGGATTGGCACGGGCAAATTCCCGGAGCGCCTTGGTCACGGCGGCAGCGTCTCCGCTCACGAACGTCAGTGCGGTGGGCCCCTCGAGAATATTGGCCAAGCCCGGAGCCACCGACTTCTCGGCCGCCAGGCGGGCCAACGTGTTCTTGTAGACCCGGTACTCGCCACCCAAGGGGGCAAGGCTGCGCCTCAACACCTCGAGGTCCTTGACCTTGAGGCCTCGGTACTGAGTCACGATGACGGCCGCGGCCTTGTCGATGCGGGAACGCACCTCATCGACCACCGTCACCTTTTCAGGCCTTGGGTTGTTCATCGCCTCTCCTTGGGTCGGCCGCACTGCGAGATCTGGCGCGCGAGCGTGCACCCCAAGGGGCCACCTCACCTCGTCGGGCTGGGCTTCACGCCCATTTCGGCGCCGTGGTCATCATGACCGTCACGGCGCGCCAGATGTCTTCGGCGTTATGTGGTTGCCGTACTCTACCAGCTGCCTGCGGCGGGTGCAGATCGGCCTTGCGCGAGCGTCACAGGGGACGGCCTGCGGTTGGGCCGTCCCAAGCCGGCCGCTGGGCAGCCGTTGTGCGGCAGTGAACCAGCAGTTGGGCAGCCGTTTTGCGGCAATGAACCAGCAGTTGGGCAGCCGTTTTGCGGCAATGAACCAGCAGTTGGGCAGCCTCTGCCGGCCGATGAGCTAGTTGCTGGCCGATGCCTCGATCGAGCCAGCCATTTCCTCGTCTGTGGGCCTCAGCCGAAGAGGGTCGATGTCCACGCCCGGCCCCATAGTGGAAGACAGCGCCACCGAACGGACGTAGCGCCCCTTGGCGGCCGCTGGCTTGACTCTCTGCAGTTCGTCTAGCACCGCCCGGAAGTTGGACAGTAGCTGCTCTCGGGTGAAGCTGACCTTACCCATGGGTACCTGCACGACACCCCGGCTACGGGCATCCGCCCGGTACTCCACCCGGCCTCCCTTGAAATCGGCGACAGCCTTGCCTACATCAGCCGTGACCGTCCCCGTCTTGGGGTTGGGCATAAGGCCCCTCGGGCCCAACTTGCGCCCGAGGCGACCTACCTGGCCCATGAGGTCCGGCGTGGCAATAGCCACGTCGAAGTCCATGAACCCGCCGTCTACCTGGGCAACCAGGTCGTCAGAACCGACAATGTCCGCGCCGGCCGCCCTGGCCTGTTCGGCTGCCTCACCGGCGGCAAACACCGCCACCCGTACCGACTTGCCCGTCCCGGCCGGCAACGAGACAGTACCGCGCAGGACCTGGTCTGCCTTGCGCGGGTCGATCCCCAGCCTGATCGCCAGTTCAACGGTCTCGTCGAAACGTGCCTTGGACAGCGACTTCACCAGGTCGATAGCCTCCGACGGGCTATAAAGTCGTTGCTTTTCGACCAATTTGGCAGCTTCGATGTACTTCTTTCCTCTGGACGGCATTTAGCGCCTCCCTCTGTGCTCGTGGGTGATCACCCGGCGGGCGAGGTCCTCCCGCCGGGCCGGTTACTTCTTTGGCCCCGGGACGGGCGTCTTCACACCCATCGAACGCGCGGTGCCCGCCACCTGCAACTTTGCCGACTCCAAGTCGTAAGCATTCAGGTCCGGCATCTTGACCTGGGCGATCTTGGCCAGCTGCGCGTCGGTCAGCGTGCCGGCAACCTCCCGCCCGGTAGTCTTGGCACCCTTGGCTATGCCTAGCTCTTGGCGGATGAGCACGGCCGTGGGCGGCGTCTTGAGCACGAAGCTGAAGGACCGGTCGGAGAAGATTGTCACCTCCACTGGGATGACCTGGCCCGCTTTGTCCTCGGTTGCCGCGTTGTATTGCCGCACAAACTCCATCGTCTGTATGCCGTGGGGCCCAAGAGCGGTCCCGACCGGGGGGGCCGGGGTCGCCTTGCCTGCGGGCAACTGGATGCGGACGATCGCTGTGACCTGGCGCTTGGCCATTAACCCTCTCCTCTTGGTGCAGCTTGCACGGCTATCAGAGCTTCGCCACCTGGGCGAACTCGAACTCTACTGGAGTCTCGCGGCCGAAGATGTTGACCAGCACTTTGAGCTTGAGCTGGTCCTCGTTGATCTCTGCGATCGTGCCGCTGAAGTCGGCGAAGGGCCCTTCCCGCACCCGGACCGCCTCCCCCACCTCGTACTCAAGACGCGGCCTGGACTTCTTGGGCGCGCCGCCTCCCTCCGGCTTTTGGACCAGGATCCCCTCGACCTCGCGCCGGGAAAGCGGGATGGGCCTGGTGCCCAGGCCGACAAAACCGGTCACCCCAGGCGTGTTGCGGACGACGTACCAGGAGTCGTCGTCCAGGTCCATCCGCACCATCAGGTAGCCAGGGAACACCTTGCGGGACACCACTTGGCGTTTGCCGTTTTTCAGTTCGACAACGTCTTCGAGCGGGATAACGACCTCGAAGATGCGCTCCTCCATGTTCATGGAGGAGATGCGGCTCTCCAGGTTGGACTTCACCTTGTTTTCATAGCCGGCGTAGGTATGGACCACGAACCACTGGCCAGGGCGGTCGAAGGGGCTCTCCGGTGCTGCCTCCAGTGCTGCCTCCAAATGGGCAGGCGCCGCCTCGGCGGCCTCCGCCGTCAGGACCTGTCCTGCCTCGTCTTCGGGCGTGACAGCCTCGGTCAGCTCATCGTTCTCTACCATCGGGGTACCTCGCGTTCGGGAAAGCCTCAGGCTACTTGAACAGGTGACCTGAGCCGAGCGCGAACAGCCAGTCGAGCCCGAACACCAGCGCCATGACGAAGGCGAGGGTGAAGAAGACGACCGTCGCGTAGTTGATGAGCTCGGGTCGCTTGGGCTTCATCACCTTGCGCAGTTCGAGGATCACCTCGTCGAGGAACTGGCGGGGGTGGAAGCCCCGTGCCTGGGAAGGCGCCGACGCGGTGCGCCTGGGCTCTCGCCGGAGGACCGGCGCGCCCTCTTCGTCCAGTGTCCCTTGACGCTGAAGCAACCGCTTCTGTTCCCGATTGAGATCGTTCATGCTCACGTGACTGACCTTCTCTTATAAGACCTGTTGAAGCAGGGCAGGAGGGACTTGAACCCCCAACCGCCGGTTTTGGAGACCGGTGCTCTGCCAAATTGAGCTACTGCCCTAGGTGGGCGGACCTGTACCGGTCAGCGTACCAAAGCTACTAGAAGGCTGGCTCGGCGCGGTGGCCACCGGTCCATTGGCTACCGAGTGCCAGAACTCGCGGATGTCGCGCCCCCCAAGCCACCAGGGCACCGGCTCCCAAGATGGCGGCTCCGGTTGCTACGGCGGCGATAGCCAGCGTAGAGGGCCTGCGGGCGGGCGACCGATCATAACCAGACGGGAGCGACCTCAGGGCATCCAGCGCTCTAGCCAGTGATCCGGGAACGGGCTCCAGGCCCCCGGTCCGCAGGCTTCGCAAGGCCCGCAGTAGGCGCCGATAGCTGGCCTGCTCCGCCTGGCAGGAAAGGCAGCCGGCAAGGTGCGCGGCCATGGCCGGTGTCGGCTGCCAGCTTCCGTCCACGATGAGCGGGAGCTGCGACCGGACGGTCTCGCAGTCCGCCAATGCCCATAGATGCCGGGGACCGGGAGACCGGGATGATCGGGACCGGCTACGACCTCTGGGGCGGGACAGGCTTCGAGCTCCATTACCCTCAGGCCCCGTGGGGCTCCCGTGACTGCCCCAACGCTCAGCTAGCCACGGCATCGTCATCACTCATGACAACCAGCCGGCGACCAGTTTGGGTTCCCCGTGGAGCCCGGCCCAGCGACTCCATGATGTCCAGCCGGAGACGTTGACGGGCCCTCTGCAACCGGACCTTGGCTGCCGCCTCGGAGATCCCCAGTTCACCGGCTATGGCCTTGTGGGGGAGGTCGTAGATGTCGCGGAGCACCACCACTTGTCGCAGCGTTACTGGCAGGCGCATCAACGCCGCCGAGAGCAGTGCTCTCTCGTCGGACCGGGAGGCGTACGACTCGGGGTCGTGCTCGGCGCGCCCGTCACTGATGGCCGCCGCCTCGACGCCGACCACATCGAGCCCATCGTGCGCCGCTCGTGAGGCGCGAACCACGTAATTGCTGGCACAGTTGGCGGTCACTCGGTAGAGCCAGGTCGAGAAGCGTGCTTCACCCCGGAACCGAGGCAGGCCCCGGAACGCACGCAGGTAGGCTTCCTGGGCCACGTCGAAAGCGTCTTCCGCATTGCCGGTCAGGCGGTAAGCCAGCGTGTAGGTGCTCGCCCAAGTCCGGCGTACCAGGGCCTCGAAGGCACTACGGTCACCTTTTCGAGCCGCTTCGACCAAGGCCGCCGTGCCGCCTGGATCCTTGCCTCGAAAGGCCAACGCCCTACGCCGTCGCGATCTCGGCAGCCGGGCCGAGCTGGCAGGTTCGGCCGGGCCGTGGCCGGCGACGAACGCGCCACCGCCACTTTCTCCCGCACCGGACTGGGCTCCAGCCGGCAGCCTTAGGCCTGAACGGGGCAAGCTCCTTACCTGGTCTCCTTGTGGAGCGTGTGCTGCCTGTCCCAGCGGCAGTACTTTCGCATCTCTATGCGGTCCCGGTCGTTCTGCTTGTTCTTCGTCGTGATGTAGTTGCGCCGCTTGCAGACCTCGCAGGCAAGCGTCACCTTGACCCGTTTCTCGTTCTTGGCCATGGCCTAACCTTCCTCTTACTGGGCTTTTGTAGCGGCGGTCGGACTCGAACCG
>JAKAWM010000094.1 GCA_021827285.1 Actinomycetes bacterium
TCGCCGCCCACGACGACTACCGCCGGCGCTTGGAGCCCGCGGCTGGCCGGCTGGCTGTCTTGTCCGAGCGGCGAGACCTGGCGGCCCTCGCCTAAGGCGAGCGCTCTGGCGTCGGCCACGCCTCGGAGGCGGACACGTCGGCGATTTCTACGCCTGCCGTCGTCTGTGGCCATTTCCGGGCCGGCTCTTTGCACAACCTCGGCACTGAGATAGTTGGACTAGACTTAGTCCATGCTTGTCAACATCCACGCGGCTAAGACCCACCTCTCCCGGCTGGTGGAGCGAGCTGCGGGCGGTGAGGAGGTCATCATCGCCAAGGCCGGGCGCCCCAAGGCCCGCCTAGTGCCATACGTGGCCGAGGCCCGCGCACGCCAGCCGGGCAGGTGGGCTGGTCAGGTGAGCATGGCCGCCGATTTTGACGAGACACCCGAGTGGTTGCTCGATGCGTTCGAGGACGAATGAGCCTGCTGCTCGACACTTGCGCCCTCTTATGGTGGCTAGCCGGTTCCCAGCTGAGCGAAGAAGCGGCCGGACGCATAGCCGATCCCGGAGAACTTGTGGTCGTGAGCGCGGCATCGATCTGGGAAGCAGCCATCAAGCAGGCTCTGGGCAAGCTGACCATGCCGGGACCTTTGGCCCAGGTGGCCCTGGAAGGAGGCTTCGAGCCGCTGCCGATCACCTTCGAACACGCCGAACGGGCTGGATCCCTGCCCAAGCACCACCGCGACCCCTTCGACCGGATGCTGGTGGCTCAAGCCCAGCTGGAGGACCTGACCATCGTGACGCGGGACCCGTCCTTCGCGCCCTACGAGGTGGCCATCCTGCGGTGCTGATGCGCGCTATGGGCGGGACCGGGCGGCGGTCCTGGCTGTAGGGCCGGGCCGACTGTCAGCAATCAAGCGTGGCCCCTGCCGTGGTGCAGATCTCATGAGCCCGTGGACCGAGCGAACCAAGGCGGCGGACGAGCATGGCCTTGGGGAACGGCCGGAGGTTGTCAAACGAGGCCACCGAGTCGACGGGCAGGCCCTCGTCTGGGCCTACGGCCAGCTCGCTGGGCACCGAACGGGCTCGACGGCTGATCGGCGCCACAAGGACCCGCTGCATGACCTCGTTGGCGGAGTCCCGGGTCACGACTAGGAACGGGCGACCCTTTTCATCTGGCGCCTCACCCCACCAAATCTCGCCTCGCGCTACCACCAACGCTCCCACGGCTCTTCGTGGATGGCATCGATGGCTAGGCGCTGCGCATCGGCCAGCTCCGCCTCGGTCTCTGGCCACCGGGCAAACCCGGATCGGAACCTCTCGCTTATCTCATGGCGATGCTGCTCATGGATTACCGCCTCTACACCAGCACGGACTGCCTGCGTGCGGCTGGTGAAGGTACCTTGCCGGACGAGGCGGTCCATCTCGGCCACCAGCTGATCCGGCAGCTTGATCGCTATCTGGATGGTCATGCCAGTAGTATACCGTTCAGTAGTCTCGAAGAGCTTCATTGGCCGCCTGCCCCCTGAGGCCGTGGGTCGAAACCGTCGGATCGATGGGCACCTTCGAACACGCCGAACGGGCTGGAGCCCTGCCCAAACCCCGCCGGCGCGCCACTCGGACGTACTGCACAAGAACTTAGAGCGGACACCTCAAGACGGCACAGGCCGTGCCGAGCCTAATCCCAATGGACCAACAGGTTGCTGTGGCGGCAAGAGGGCCCACCAACGCGCCATCGAACGCTCCTCCTGCTGGCTTCCAGGTCGTGCTGGTAAGCCCGGCCGGTTACCTGCACTCGGCCGCCCTCACCGAGCTCGTAGAGACCGTCGTGCACGGGCTGCGGAGGTTGGGACGCGATGTCAGCTATGCCGTCAACCAGCTCGTCGTTCCGGGGCCCCGCCCGATCATCTTCGGCGCCCATCTTCTGAACCCGTCCGAGGCTCACCTCCTGCCAGAAGACACCATTATTTACAACCTCGAGCAGATCGGCCCATCGTCTTCCTGGTGCTCTCCGACCTATCTCGAGCTTCTCAAGCGCTTCGAGGTCTGGGACTACAGTGAGCGAAACCTCCGAGCGTTGGCACAGTTCGGAGCGGCTCGGCGTTCCGCTCATGTCCCAATCGGCTACGTGCCTGAGCTCAGCCGGATAAAGACAGTCGCGAACGAAGACATCGACGTCCTCTTCTATGGCTCAGTCAACGCCCGGCGAGCCTCCGTGCTCCAGCAGTTACGCGATCTCGGTCTGAGCGTTTCCGCTGTGTTCGGAGTCTACGGAGCAGAACGGGATGCCCTGATAGCTCGCTCACGCGTGACCTTGAACATGCATTACTATGACACTGGCATTTTCGAGCTCGTGCGGGTCAGCTATTTGCTGGCCAACCGCAAGGCGGTCGTCGCCGAACGCAACCCAGGTACAGAAATCGACCCTGATATTACAGACGCCGTGCTTGCAGTGCCTTATGACCGGCTCGCCACGGCCTGCGAACAGCTCGTACGCGACTCTGTAGCCAGGCACGACCTGGCCGCCCGCGGCTTCGAGCGCATGTCCGCCCGCGATGAGAGCACCTTACTCGGCAAGGCCCTGGCACTGGAGGCAAGCCATTGACCCGGCAACGGCACGTTGGCAGGACCGAATGGCTCGTTGCCGGAGCCGGCTTCAGTGGAGCAACGTTGGCCGAGCGGCTGGCCACCCAGTTGGGGGCTCGAGTCCTAGTCGTGGACAGGCGCCCTCATCTGGCTGGGAACGCCTTCGATGAAATAGACAGCACGGGGGTGAGGGTCCACCGCTACGGAGCACACATCTTCCATACCAAGTCAGAACAGGTGTGGCGGTACCTGTCCCATTTCTCGGAATGGTACCCCTACGTGCACCGTGTCCTGGCATCCCTGGATGGCCAACTGGTCCCCGTCCCGTGCAACTTGACGACCCTTGCACACCTGCTGGGACTCGCGCAGGCAGCAGAACTGGAACGGCTTTCTACCAGGTACTTCCCAGACCAGCGCAAGATAACAGTCCTCAGCTTGGTCAACCACCATCACCCCCTCCTACGAGCTGCCGGCCGCGAGGTGTACGAAAAGATATTCCTCCAGTACACGCTCAAACAATGGGGGTACCGTCCAGAAGAACTCGACCGGTCCGTCACGGCTCGCGTCCCGGTACTTATCTCCCGCGACGACCGTTACTTCAGCGACCCCTACCAAGGTATACCCAAAGACGGGTACACCGCCCTCGTCGAGAGGTTGCTGGACAACCCTCTCATATCTGTTGAGCTAGGCTGCGACTACAGGAGCCTGGGCAACCACCTACGCGATCTCCCTACGATATACACAGGGCCGATCGATGAGTTCTTCGGCTACGTTTACGGGCACCTCCCTTATCGGAGCCTGCGTTTCCAGAACTACAGCTACGGCGTCAACCGGCTGTTACCTGTTGCAGTAGTAAATCACCCGAACGCCCCTGGTTACACGCGGGTCATCGAGCATGCGCACTTCTTAGACCAGCACGTAGGAGCCACGACCGTCACCTACGAGTTCCCGGAGCCGTACGAGCCGAGCGCCAATGAGCCCTATTACCCCGTCCCCAAGCAGGAAAACCACCACCGCTACCAGATGTACGCCAATCTGGCATCGAGCCTGGCTGGCCGGGTCTTCTTCGTAGGAAGGCTGGCGGAGTACCGCTACTACGACATGGACCAGGCGGTGGCTCACGCCTTGGCCGTCTTCAACCACCAGATCACCCCTCAATCCACCCGGCGCAGCGTGGGCCAGCCGGCTCGGCACGAAAGACGGCTGGCCACCCTCGCAACCTAGCGCCACAAGTCAACCCGTCGTAAGTGGAGCCCTACATGCGTATCCAATGGCTGCTACCTGGGATAGAGGTTTCTGGCGGCGTGATCTGTGCCCTCCGGCACGCTGCGGGGCTTCAGGACCGAGGCCACGAGGTCACCGTATTCGTGCCTCAACTACCGCCACCAACCACCATGGCCATGCTGCCGGCTGACGTCGGGCACGTGACCATGAAGCCTCAACCACCAACGCTACCGCCAGCAGACGTCCAAATCGCCACCCACTACAATACCGTCCTGGCGATTGCTCAAGCACCAGCGCGGCTGCGGGCTCAGTACGTCCAGCACGTAGAGACCATCTTCGCGCTGGACGCTCCAAACCCTGCCGTGCTCATACCCTTTATAAAGATGGCTTTGTCGCTACCTGTCTACCGTATAGCCAACTCGACTTGGGCACAAAAGACCCTGAAGCGCTTATTCGGCCACGATTGTGATCTGGCGCTCAACGCAGTGACACCCTTTTCGGGGCCACCACCAAGCTCGGAAGTGAATCGGCCGGCCACTGTTGTCAGTTTTGTTCACCCGGCGCGTTGGAAAGGTAGCAATGACGCCTACAACGCCGTGGCCCTGGCCAGGGCTTTGGAGCCCGACTTGGACATCCAGTGGCATGTGTTCGGGAGCGGCCAAGCCCCCCAAGAGCCATGGGTGCACCATCATGGAGTTCTCCCCCACGAGGAGCTACCGGCTCTGTACCGCTCGGCGGATGCCGTGTTGTTCACGTCGTGGGCCGAAAGTTACCCGCTACCGCCTCTGGAGGCTATGGCCGTGGGAACTGTCGTAGTCACAACGCCGTTCGGGGTCGAGGACTACGTCGAGGACGGGGCCAACGCGTTGGTTATACCCCCCCGAGACGCCAGGCGAGCTGCTGGCGCCCTCCTCAACGCGCTCACTGCCCCCGCAAAGCAGCGGTCCGTATGGCAGGCCCACGGGCAAGCCACGGCGCGCCGGCACACCTGGGCTGCCGCCGTCTTGGGCTTCGAGCAGGCTTTGCAGCGGGGCCTGTCCGCCGAGCCGGCGCCCGATCCGCGCCCAGCGCTCCTGGGCGAGTTGGCAGTGCCAGCCATAAGCGGGTAGAGCTTGCGCCGTCAACCAAGACCCCCACGACGCGCTTGCCCGGTACCCGGCCTTCGAGACCTCGGGGAGGGCCTGCGGGTAACCCTCATCTCCGGCCGTTCGCAGGCGATCGATTAATCCATGAGCAATCGACGTCCCGGCTCCGCACGCCCTCGACCGCACCGCCGCCAGGCTGAGCAAAACGCCGCGAAGACCCCGGTGCTCCTCTCTGCCTGCATGATCGTGAAGGACGAAGAGAAGGCGCTCCCTGACTGCTTCGAGTCTCTTCATCACTTGGTCGACGAGGTCGTCGTGTACGACACCGGATCAACTGACGGTACGGTGTCCCTTTCCAAACGTGCCGGTGCCCGGGTGGTGCCGGGTTACTGGGACGACGATTTTGCCCGAGCACGCAACGACAGCCTGCGGCAGTGCCGCGGTGACTGGGTGCTTTGGATCGACGCCGACGAGCGCTTCGTTTGCCCTAACATCGCCCAGTTACGCAGCGCTCTGGCCCAGGTAGGTACTGACGCGCTAGCCGTTGAGATCTACAACCTGGGGGACGACCCTGACGACACAAACGTCAACGTCCACCGCGCTCTACGCATGTTCCGCAGGAACCGTTGCCAATGGTACGGCTCGATCCATGAACAGGTGGACCTCCTCCCGGACGAGACCGGTCCGCTGCAAGCCACACCGCTGAAAGGCGCGCACATTAACCATATCGGCTACCGGCAGAGCATCGTGCAGGGCCGGGACAAACTGATGCGCAACCTCCGGTTGGCGGAAGCCGCTCTGGCCCGCAACGAGGCGCACCCCGGCCAGGAGGGAGTGGCCGAGATGAACGTGGGGCGCGCCCTCGCCGCGCTCGGCCGTTACGAGGAGGCGCAGTCCCACTTCGATGCTGCGCTCTTGGAGGCTCGGCCGGGCATCACCATGAGGGCGGTCCTGCTTTTCTCGGGACAGAACCTGGTTTCGGTCGGCCGGCTCGACCAAGCCGTGGACGTAGCGCGAAGGCTCCGAGACCACTCCCAAGACAAGAGCCTCGGCTACTACCTCGAAGCACTGGCCGTCCGTCGCATGGGCCAACCGGTGGCCGCATTGGAACTGTTCGCCAAGGTCAGTGACCTGACCAACGAGGACGGTTTCGTCTTCCCGACCGCCCTGCTGAGGGCCGAGCGCGCGGGCACGTTGCTGGAAGCTGGCCAGGCCGACGCGGCCGCTGACGAGCTGGCGCTGCTGGTTGAAGAGTCGCCGGAGGTCCCGGCAGTGCGCGTAGCGCTCAAGGTGTTCGCTGCGACGGGCAAGTCGTTCGAGGACCTTGTGTCGGTGATGCCCGAGAACCGGCTCGACAAATTGGCGGCCGCCTTGCTGCTCGTACCGCCTGTCCTCGCCGACCCAGCCGCTGAGGCGTTGTTCCGGAGGTTCGGCGCAAAGCCGCAGATACTTGCGGCGGCTATCCGGTTTGCACCTATGGTGGCCGCGTCACGCGCCCTTGAGTGGTCGGCCCGGCTACGTTCTATAGGGATGGCCGAACCCTGCCCTCTTATCGCCCAGGCCCGGATCGACTTGCTGGACGTCCATGCCCGGCTACGGGCCGCATGGACAGCCCACGCCGCTTTTGGAGACGAGCGTGGAGCCGCGTTGGCCCGGCAACTGGCGCCCGGGCTGCACGAAGACCAGTTAGCCAGCGTAATGGCCGAGGTAAGCGTGCTAGACCCCGATCTGACTTGGGACTTCGCTCTCGCGGCTGCGGCAGAGGGGGCGCCCGAGTCCGGGCCGGTGGGGACGCCCGAGGCCCGCCGCCGGGCCATCGCTGCCGCCCTCTTCGATCTCGGCTACGGCGAGCTCAGCACGCAAATCGCGAACCAACTACCGGGACAGGACGGCGGCAGTGGTCGCAACGCTCAGCTAGTGGCCACGGGCGCCGATAGCTGAAGAGGTCCCACCCGGGACCAGTGACCAGGACGCTCAAGGAAGGGCGCCCTCTGACCCCACGGAGGAGAAATGGGTCTCGATATCGTCACCAACATAATGGCACAGGACGCCTCGAACAACCTGTCGGTGAACGAGGCGAACATGCAGAACAGCTTGCAGAAGCTGTCTTCTGGTTACCAGATCAACAAAGCCGCTGACGACGCGTCCGGCCTGGTCATCAGCCAGCACCTCCAGGCGCAGATCGGTGGTTTCCAGCAAGCTCAGGCCAACACCCAAAGCGCCATCAACGTCGTGCAGACAGCTGACGGCGCGCTCAACGAGGTCGGGGCCATCCTGCAGCGCATCAACACGCTGGCTGTCGAATCTGCCAACACGAGCGCCACTGACTCGACCGCCCAGCAAGCCGCCCAGGCCGAGGTCAACCAGTCGCTCGAGTCCCTGGTGAACATCGCCCAGACGACCGTCTACGGCAACAACAAGCTGCTGGTGAACGCGAACGGAACCAGCGCGACAGTGAACTACACCTTCCAGGTCGGTGCCGACAATTCAAGCGCCAGCCAGGTGGCCTTCTCGGTGTCGGCCCTCAACCTGGCTAACCTGGGCTTGGTCACCGACTCGCTCAGCTTGGCATCAGGCGCCACCTCAGACGGCATAGCCAGCATCAGTGGCTCGGGGCTGGCGGTCGGCGCAGGCTTTACGGTGGCTCTCAGCGCCGCTACGGGGGCCACGATTACCGGCGCCACCGGCAGCCTGTCCAGCACCGGCATAGTCTGGGGCAGCAGCACCAGCGCCGTCACGCTTACAGTCGACGGGTCAGCCGTACTCGTCACCTTCGACGCTAATACCACCTACACCCTGGCATCGGTTGCTTGGAACATCACCAGCGACGTAGGGTCTGTTTCGGGCCTGTACGGCACCTCTGTCACCGTGAACGCGCTGGCTAGCGGGATCACGATCCAGGACAATACCGAGCTAGGCAACCTCAGCACCCTAAGTGTTTCCGGGAGTACGGCCAACCTCGCCAGCCTGGGCCTATCGGCAACCACGGTCACCGGCGCTGAGGCCGGGATCTCGATCAACGGAGGTACCGTGGAGAGTCTCACCCAGGCTCAGAACGTCAGCGGCACCACTGTCGGCTACGCCGTAGGGGGTAGCACTCTCAGCCTGACCCTCAATGGGCCGTTGACCTCAGCAACGTTCCTCGCCACGGCCAACTACAACGGCTATCAGGACCTCAACCTGGTCAACTTCTCGGTCACATCGTCCACGGCTATCACGACTATCGGCAGTGCCATCCAGACCGTGTCGGCCATGCGAGGCACCCTCGGCGCTTACCAGAACGAGCTCCAGCACGTCTCGGACAACGAGAGCGTGATGATCCAGAACCTGCAGGCCTCGAACGCCCAGATCGCGGACACCAACATGGCGTCCCAGATGGTCACCTTCACCCAGGACCAGGTCCTGGTGCAAGCGGGCGTCTCGATGCTGGCCCAGGCCAACCAGATACCACAAATGGTGCTCAAGCTCATCGGCTAGTTCGACTCGGGCTAGCCAATGATCAGCCAAGCAAGCGGCCGGCCGGCACGAACTGGCCGGCCGCTCTTGGTTGAGCTCAGCAACGGACGAACCTAGGTATGTGAGCCAGAGCGGAGGAAGGCAGATTCATTATGTCGCTCAGCAGCAGTAGCACAACACAGCTCGGTTACATCGATACGGCCCAGACCCTGGCGGGCCTCCTGGGGACCTCCAACACCGGGCTCATGTCGGGTGGCCCTCCCA
>JAKAWM010000095.1 GCA_021827285.1 Actinomycetes bacterium
AGATGTCCTTCAGCCCCCCCTTGATCAGCCCGATGGCCTCGTTGCGCCTGGTCTCGGGGATCACGGCCCCTGGGTGGGCGGCGTACCAATCAAGCAGTGGGCCAGCAAAAGCGGAGAGGCGGAAGAAGTAGTTGTCTTCTTTCATAACCTCGACGGGGCGCCCATGCACCGGGCAAAGCCCATCTACCAGCTCGTCATCGGTGTAGTAGGCCTCGCACGACACGCAGTAGGGCCCCTCGTAGGTCGCCGGCACGATCCAGCCCCGGTCGTAGACGGTTTGCATCAGGGTGGCAACGGCTTGATGGTGCCGGGCCTCGGTGGTGCGGATGAAGTCGTCATAGGAGATGTCGAGGAGCGCCCACGCCTCCCGGTAGCGGGCGCTCGTCCGGTCCGCTTGCTGGAGCGGGCTGAGCCCGTTGGCTTCAGCGGACCTCTTCACCTTGAGGCCATGCTCGTCCGTCCCGGTGAGGAAGAACACCTCGTCCCCCCTCAGCCGGTGCCAGCGGGCCAGCGCATCAGCTGTAATCGTGGTGTAGGCGTGCCCGACGTGCGGAGCATCGTTCACGTAAAAGATCGGCGTCGTGACGTAGAAGCGGGCCACACCGCAACGTTAGTGGGAGCCGTCAGACTGCCCGGGCGGCTTTCGGTCAGGTGGTTATGGTGGCTCCGGTCCTGGGCTCAGTGCCGGTAAAGCCGGGCCCAGCACCAGCACGTACTCCCCACGGGGCTTGGCCGAACGGGAACGTTCTGCGATGCTGCCCGTAGTCCCCCTCCAGGTCTCCTCGTGCAGCTTGGTCAGTTCCCGGCACAGCGCCATGGGCCGCTCTCCGCCGCACGCAGCCACGATGTCGTCCAGCGTACGCTGGAGCCGGTGGGGCGACTCGAACATAACGACGGCGCGCGGCTCATGCGCGACAGCGCCCAAGCGCTCGGACCGTCGCCGTCCCGTCCTGGGTAAGAAGCCCTCGAAGCACCACCGCTCTGTCGCCAAGCCGGACACGACCAGCGCGGCCAGGACCGCTGAAGGGCCGGGTACTGCCTCGACCTCGAAGCCGGCGGCAAGAGCCTCGCGTACCAAGCGGGCGCCCGGATCGCTGACTGCGGGAGTGCCGGCGTCGGTGACGACCGCTATGTTGGCCCCCTCCTGCAGGCGCCGCAGGGCCGAAGCAGTGCTGGATGCCTCGTTGTGGGCGTGGTGGGGTACCAGACGCGGCCCGGAGATGGCGGCGTGGCTGAGCAGCTTGAGGGTGCGCCTGGTGTCCTCGCAGTAGATGTACTGAGAGCTGGCCAGGGCGGTCGCGGCTCGGGGCGAGAAGTCGCCCAGGTTGCCGATGGGGGTCGCCACCACCATCAGCCGACCGGGTGGCGGAGTGTCAGACGTTGAAACGGATTTCGAGGACATCGCCGTCTGCGACTTGGTATTCCTTGCCTTCGAGGCGAAGTTTCCCGGCTTCCCTGGCGGCTGCCCAGGAGCCGAGGGCGACCAGCTCGTCCCAGTGGACGACTTCGGCCCTTATGAACCCTCGTTGCAGGTCGGAGTGGATGACTCCAGCACACTCAGGGGCCCGGGCCCCGTGCCGGAATGTCCATGCTCGGCTCTCCTTCTCCCCGGTCGTGAAGAAGGTGCGCCGACCGAGCAGCCGGTACGCGGCCCGGGCCACTCTCGGGAGGGCGCCCTCGCCCAAGCCCAGGCCCTCCATCAGTTCGGAGCGGTCTGCTTCGGCCAACTGCGCGGCCTCGGCCTCGAGCTTCACGCTCACTCCAAGTACCTCGGCTGAGCTCCCGAGCTCCTCGGCCACGGGCTTGGTAACTGGCTCATGGTCGGCGGCGGCGTCTTCGCCCAGGTTGACCACCGCCAGCACGGGCTTGTTGGTGAGCAGGAAGTACGGTTTCAGCGCATCTTGTGCCTCATGCGAAAGGGAGCTGCGGTAGAGGGGCGTGCCTTCGGCCAAACAGCTCCGGGCCGCTTCCAGGGCGGCCACCTGGGTGTCCAGAGAGCGGTCGGCCTTCGCCGCCTTACGGCGGCGTCCCAGCTGGCCTTCCACACTGGCAAGGTCGGCTAGGACCAGCTCCAATTCGAGCACGGCCAGGTCTTCCAGCGGGTCGGTCCCGCCGGGGACGTTGGCGTCCTCGAAAGCCCGCAGCACTACGCAGATGGCATCGGCCTCCCGGATGCCGGCCAAGAAGCGATTACCCAGGCCCTCCCCGGTTGAGGACCCGGCGACCAGGCCGGCTATGTCAACCAGCTCGACGCCCGCGTGGACCACTTTGCGAGAGGCGCTCATCTTGGCCAGGGCGTCGAGGCGCTGGTCAGGCACAAGGGCGACGCCCACGCTCGTCTCGGTGGTCGAGAACGGGTGGCGGGCGACCGCGGCTGCACCTCCGGTCAGGGCATTGAAGAGGCTGGATTTACCGGAATTGGGCAGGCCGACTAGGCCGATACGTTCCACTCGTAAGAGGCTACCCAGCCTTGACTATGACCATATAGGGTGCCGCGCGCCCGGTGGCGCCCCTTGCGATGTACTGTCGGGAATGAGGCCGAGGTAGATGCTTGACCACTTATTCCTGGACACGGTGGGGGCGCTCCGGGCTGCGCTCGACCAGAGCCTTCTGGAGCGAGCCAGCCAGGACGACCATCTGACCGCCGACCTCCTGCTCGGCGACCTCGCCTGGGAAACCTCAGTGAGCCTCCCCGGGGACGGCGACCCGCCCCGAGTGAGCGCAGACATCAGCCTGGACTGGCCCACCTGGAGCCAGTCGGCTTGGCGGAGCCTGTCCATGGGGGAGCCGGTGGAAGATCCCCCTGAGATCGGCATCGAGGTCGTCTTCCGCGTACAGCGCCTGGCTCGAAGGCCACCGCTGGAAAAGATCGTCTCTGTGCTCCCGCTGGAGAGCCCAGATGTCGGCGGTGACGGCTTGGCCCGAGCGGGGCCGGTGATAGAGGAGTCCTACGAGGACGAAAGCGCTCCCGAAATAGCTGTGGAAGTAGCTTACGAGGGCGGCTACCGGGTAGCAGCCGAACCGAGCGCGTGGCCAGAGGTGACCCCAGGAGCTAGCGCGGAGGTGCCGGAGGCATCAGTTGCCCCTGAGCCCTGGCATACCCCTCGTCTGAACCACGACGAGCCGTTTCGTTCACGGGCGGCCACGACGCGCCAGCTGAGCGCGGCGACCGAGGCCACGTTGGCAACGCTGGGGAGCTGGGTGGCATCCACGTTGGTACGCCTGGCCGACCTCGACTTGGAGTACCTGCCGGCACCCGACGCCGAGGACGGCTCTATCTAGCACGTTGGGCGCATCGCGGCTCGTGCCCCGCCCGGCCGCTGCTGTCTGGCGCGACGGGTGGAGGGGGTCGTAGGGTGTCGGGCGTGAGCGAGCGCCCATCTCACCGTTTGCCGCGCCATATCGTCCCCGAGCACTACGCCTTGGTGTTCGAGCCTGACTTGGACCGGGCCAGCTTTGCCGGTGAGGCCGTGATCGACATGCGAGCCCGGGAAGCGACGACCGAAGTGGTGCTCAACGCCGCCGAACTGGACGTAACCGAGGCACGGGTGCAATGGGACGGGGCCGATGGGGTAATGGCCAAGGTCTCGTACGTCCCAGACGAGGAACAGGTCGTCCTCACCTTGCCGGTGGAGGCGGGGCCTGGTCACTTGAGGGCCAACCTGCGTTTTACGGGAAAGCTGAACGAATTGCTGCGTGGCTTCTATCGCAGCAGGTGGAGATCGCCTGATGGGACCGAAGGCTGGATCGCGACTACCCACTTCGAGTCCACCGACGCCAGGCGCGCCTTTCCCTGCTGGGACGAGCCCGACCTGAAGGCCACCTTCGGCATCACCATCGTGGCTGACGACGGGCTGACCGTGCTGTCCAATGCTCGAGAGCTGTCCTCCGAGCTGCTCGGTAACGGCAAGCGCCGTACGACCTTCGCCGACACCATCAAAATGTCAACTTATTTGGTGGCCATGGTGGTGGGGCCGTTCGAGCTGACCGCACCGAAATGGGTGGACAACGTCCCCGTGCGCATCGGCTCTGTCCCTGGCCGCGGCGGCCTACGGGACCTGGCCGAGGACGCAGCCGGCCATGCCCTTTCTTTCCTCCGGGACTACTTCTCCATGCCCTACCCAGCGGACAAGCTGGACCACGTGGCCGTGCCGGACTTCGCTGCCGGGGCCATGGAGAACCTGGGCCTCGTCATCTACCGGGAATCCGCCCTGCTGGTGGACCCGGAGCAGTCCTCCCAAGCCGAGCGCCAACGAGTGGTGTCGGTCATCTCGCACGAGACGGCTCATATGTGGTTCGGCGACCTGGTGACCATGCGCTGGTGGGAAGGCATCTGGCTGAACGAGGCCTTCGCCACCTTCATGGAGCTGCTGGCTACGGATGACTTCAAACCCGACTGGCAGGTGTGGACGTCGTTCGGCACGGACCGGGCCAGGGCGCTGGCTACCGACAGCCTTCAGACCGGTCGGGCCATAGAGCACCCCGTGGGCCGCCCGGAGGAAGCCGACGACATGTTCGACGAGATCACCTACGACAAGGGCGCCTCCGTCCTGCGCATGATCGAGCGCTACCTCGGCGAAGACAGTTTCCGGCGTGGCGTCAACCTCTATTTGGACCGGCATCGCCACTCCAACACCGACACCACCGACCTGTGGGACACGCTGGAGATCGCCTCGGGGGAGCCGGTGCGGGCAACCATGGGGACCTGGGTCAGCCAGCCAGGCCACCCATTGGTGACGGCCGAACTGGCCGCCGACCGCACCGGCCTGTACTTGTCCCAACGCCGCTTCTTGCTCCACGGCGAGCCCGACGACCGCCAATGGGTGGTCCCCGTCACCTTCCGCTACGCAACCGCCGACGGCACGGTGCACCGAGGCCAAGTCTTGCTGGACAGTACTTCTACCACGGTCAGCCTGATGGGGGATCCGGCCTGGCTCCTCCTCAACGAAGGGGCCTGGGGGGTGTACCGGGCCCATTACAGCGAGGGGCTGCGGAGGCGGCTGTTTGGTGCCCTCGACCAACTCGACGCCCGCGAACGCCTGGGGCTAGTCGTCGATACCTGGTCGGAGACGATCGCGGGGATGGTTTCGTTGAGTGACTCGTTGCGCCTGTGGTCGGGGCTCGAGGGTGAACGCGATCCGGACGTCTGGGGGGGCCTGGCCAGCGGCTTAGGCCTTTTGGAACTAGTGGCTACTGACGACGAGCTGCCCCTCCTCCGGAGACTGGTCCGCCAGCTGGCCGGGACGGCGTTTGCCGATCTCGGTTGGGGAGACGGAGCGGTCGCACCCGGCGAAGGACCTCGTCTGGCTCGCTTGCGGGCGCGGCTGGTGACGCTCCTCGGGACGGCTGGGGCGGATCCAGACATTCGGGCACAGGCCCGCCAGCGATTGGAGGACGCCGACTCTGGGCGCTCTCCCATGGCCCCCGACCTGGCAACCGCGGTAGCCCAAGTAGTAGCCGCGGCGGGTTCGGAGGACGAATGGGAGCTGCTTTATTCCCACTACAAAGGGGCGAACAACCCCCAGGACGAGATGCGGTACCTGTACGCCCTGGCCGGGTTCAACCAGCCCCACCTGGTCGACCGCACGCTCGCCCTGGCCATGTCCGACGAAGTCCGCACCCAGGACGCCCCCTTTGTCTTCGCTGGTGTCTTGGGCCGCCGGGAAGGCTCGGCGCTGGCCTGGCGAGCTATTGAAGCCAACTGGGAGACCATGCTTTCCCGCTGGCCACCGCACAGCCTGTACCGGACGCTCGAGTCCCTTCCCGCACTCGTCAGTGCCGGCGAAGGCACCATCACCCAGGTGCGGGCCTGGTTGGACGCCCACCCCGTGTCCAGGGGTGAGCGCAAGGTGGCGCAGGCACGCGAGCGCCTGGAGGTGTACCTGGGCTTCCGCGACCGGGTCGCGGGCCAGCTGGCTACCGCCCTGGGTAGGAGCGGTTAAAACCCCCTCTGGTGTGGCCCGTCAAAGTCTTTGCCGTCGATGACTGCTCGGCCCAACTGACCTGGAGCGTTTCGCCGCCATCGGGCCTGGTCCTTCAGGTGGGCGACATGGCGGTCCGTCCCCTGGCTTCGCCTCCGGCCGAGGTGGCGGTGGGGAGACCCCTTTCCGCGGGGGAAAAAGGTGGGTGGGTGAGGCATGGGACCGGTCGGTACTGGAGCGGTCGGCGCCTTCTCGACCCCGCCTTTCCAGGTGGTCCTGGCTCGGTGGTTATCGATGGTCTGGCGCCGGCTACTGAATACGAGGTGATGGCCAGCGCTGCCGGGGTGGCGAAGCACGTCGTCGCCCGCTTCCGAACGCTCAGGCCACCCGATGGTGGCCTGCTGACCAAGTTCGCCACGGTTAGCGACCTGCACATCGGCGAGCGGCGCTTCGGGGTCGCCGGGCGTCTCCACGACCCGAACGAGCCCGCGGGGCCCGAACCCTACCCTGCCAGGGCGCTCCAGGCGGCGATGGAGGAGGCTGCTGCCTGGGGCGCGCAACTGATCGTGGCCAAGGGGGATCTCACCAACCTGACCACGCCGACGGAGGTAAGAGACGCCGGGCACCTGCTTGCCAATGGCCCGATCCCCGTGGAAGCGCTGCTCGGGAACCATGACAACAACGCCAGGGTCAATGTCCGCGCCTTGCTCTCCAGTTCAGGCATCAATGTACCTTGGCAGCCTTGGGCTCGGGACCTGGAGGGCATACGGTTGGTCCTGGCCAGCACCGATCATGGCAAGGCCCGTTACCACCGCGGCCAGCTGCGCGCCTCGACAGCCCGTAAGATCGCCCAGCTGGTATCCGACGCAGGCGGGGCGGCTTGGGTGGGGCTGCACCATCCACCCGAGCGGTACCCCTTCCCGACGGTGTACCCCCCTGGGATCCCCTTTGGCGAGAGCCGTTTCTTTTTCGAGGAGCTGGCGCGGGTGGGGGCCGCCGGCCGTACCTTCGTGAGCTGCGGCCACCGCCACCGCAACCGCAGCTACCTCTACCGGGGAGTGGTGGTCACAGAGGTGGGGTCCACCAAGGACTACCCGGGCGTTTGGGCGGGGTACAAGGTCTTCGAAGGCGGGATCTTGCAGGTCGTTCGGCGCGTTGCTCGACCGGACGTTCTCAGTTGGACCGAATCCACCCGGCGGGCCATGAACGGGCAGTGGGGACGGTGGTCACCGGGCCGCCTCAGGGACCGCTGCCTAGTGCACACTTGGTCCTGGGCTTGAGCCTCGGCCCCTACCCGCGCGCTGACGCCACCCGGACCGGACGCTAACCGTGCGTGTGGTCGTACCAAACGAAGTCGTCGGCCAGGTGGGCGACATCGGGCGAGCCGAGACCGGTGGCCGGGTTCCAGCCGGGCGTGGCAGGGTAGTGGAGATTGCTCCCCTCGGTGATCTGGTGGAAGGCCGGGGCCGGCACTTTCGGGTCCCGGGCGAAGAGGTACAGGGCGGGATTGGCGAAGCCCACCGTGTGCAGGTGCTGTTGCATGAGGTACTGGTCGACTAGAGCGGTCACCGACGCCCAGCAGGGCGCGGCAGCAGAAGTCCCGCCGTTGGGGCCTTCGACCGGGCCGTTGGGCGTAGGAGAAAAGGTGTCCCACCCGCTGACTCCGTCGGCGTCGGCCGCCACGTCTGGCACGCCGCGTCCGGTGAGGCTGGCCGTCCCGGGAGCGTCCTGCCAGGAAGGTCGGGAGTAGAGCGTGCTTACACCCCCGCCGCTGCCCCATTGCGAAACCGGCTCTCCCCATGCCGCCTCCTTGAAGTAGGCGCCGGTGGAGGACACAAACGCGGTCGTGCCGCCTACGCCGGTCAGGTAGGGGCTGTCTGCGCCGGGGTCCACAGATACCGAGTATTCGATCGCCGGGTCGCCCCCGGGTAGGCAGGCGAAGGCGCCGCGGTCGCCAGAAGCCCAGAATATGGAGATGCCTTCGCTGGCTGCCTGTTCAAAAACGGCGTTCAGTGCCGTCGAGTCCTGCTTGGCGCCGGGTTCCAGCTCGCAGTTGAGATTGCCGATGCTGCTCGACATCACCGCCCCTGGATGGTCCCTGACCATAGCCTCCAGCGTGAGCGGGAGGTCCCCGGGGTTGCCGAGAGAGTAAACGACTTCTTTGGCTCCTGGAGCCAGCCCATGGACGATCTCCAGGTCCATGGTCGCCTCACCTTCGGCTTCCCAGTAGGACTGGTTGGAAGATGTCGCGGGCGCCCCCCAAGCCGAGGGGTTAGCCCGCACGCTGAGGTTGAAGGGTGGGAGGTTGAACTTCTTGGCGAAGGCATCCAACGTAGCTTGGTCGGGCACCACCCACTCAGGGAACATCACGGTGACCCCAGTACCATCTATTCCCGCGTTGCGCAGCGGCGTCATGTTGTAGAAGGTGGCTATCTGGCTCGGGGTCAAGCCCGTCGTGCTCGGTATGGCGAAAGTCGAGTAGCTGGGATAGTTGTCTAGGCCCGTGACGGCCAGTACAGAGCGGGCGATGGCGGCAGGCACTCGGGGCTCCCGCAGGGGGGCATAAAACCGGGTATTACCGTTCAACAAGAAGTTG
>JAKAWM010000096.1 GCA_021827285.1 Actinomycetes bacterium
TGCTCCTCGAGGGAATGGCGGCCGGCGCAGCGGTGGTCGCGAGTGACATCCCCGGGTACCGCAGCGTCGCCCGCCCGGGACGCGACGCTCTATTGGTGCCGCCGGGCGACCCTGGCGCCCTGGCGGCCGCGCTCAGCGAAGCGCTCGCCGGCGGGCCAGAAGTGAAGGCAATGAGCGCTTCTGCCTGCCTCCGGGCGGCCGAGCTCTCTCTCGACGCGCTGGCGCGCCGCTACCTCGAATTGTACGAACCGCTGCTCAATCGGGCTTGAGTTAGGGAGCCACACCTTCCGTACAGTTACAAGTCACTAAATTCGGTCGCTAAGTTACAGCGCTGAAAATTGCCCGGTTGTGGTTTGCGAGCAAATGTTTGCCTCTTGATGCGCCGCCTTCGGGATGCTGTAATTGCGGACAGTCCGGCATGGTCGGAGCCGCGAGAAAGTTGTTGAAACTGGTGGTGCACGCGGGCCGGTAAGAGGGTGGAGGTAGTGGCAGGGTGAGTGAGGCGTGCTAGTCTTTCTCGCCGCCGGCGTCAGTGGCGCCGCGGCCATGGTCAGTTGGTGGGCCCCGGGCAGCCGTTTGTTCGCTGGACCCGTGGCTTCGGCCCGGTCGGGGACGAAAAACAGCCTAGTTTTGCCGGCATCAACTTGGAGCCGCCGGCGGGTGGTGTGGGCGGCTGCCGGGGCGACGGCCGCCGCGGTGGTGACGGCGCCGCTCGTCTTGGCCGGCGGGCTTCACGGTTCTTCTGGGCCAACGCGGCTGGCGGACTGGGGGTGGGTGGCCCCCTGGGCGGTGATGGTCGCCTTGCTCGGGTTGGTAGACCTCGTCGAGCGAGTCGTGCCGACGCTTTTGGTGCGCGCGGCGATCGGTATGACGACAGCTTTGGCCGCTCTGGTCTGCTCTTTGACCGGGGAGTGGGACCCGCTCGTGCGGGGCGGGGCGCTCGCGGTTGGCGCCTGGGCGGTGTTCGCAACCTGGGCGGTATTGGCGCCTGGGAGCCTCGGTTTTGGGGATGCCAGGCTGGCGTGCCTCGTGGCGTTGGGCGCGGGAGCGGCCTCGCCGGCGGGCACGGTGGTGGCACTGGCTTGCTCGGTCTTGGCCGCCGGCGCGTGGGGAAGATGGCGGGACCGGGCGCGATGGTGGGAGCGGGCGCGATGGCGGGAGCGGGCGCGATGGTGGGAGCTGGCGCGATGGCGGGACCGGGCGCGATGGCGGGAGCGGGCGCGATGGTGGGAGCCGGCGCGATGGCGGGAGCTGGCGCGATGGCGGGAGCTGGCCCGGCCGGAGTTGGTGGGAGGGCGAAGAGCTGTAGCGCTCGGGCCGTTGTTGGCGCTCTCGGGCCTAGCTGTGGCGGCGACTGGTGCGCGCTGAGCTTCGCGCCGCCCGTGCCTCGGAGGGAGGCGAGGACCCTCCAGGCGCGAGCTTCACCCCGGCAGGTGCTCGCCGCCAGCGTCGCCCTCGGCGTGTGACGGCGGGAGTGGCCATTCCGGTGGCGCTCGGGGTGCTCGCAGCCGGGTTCGCATACGAGGCACTTCAGGGCCGTGCGGCCATGACAGAAATCGTGGTGACGAGGTCGGAATTGGCGGCGGGCGCGCCCATAGACGCCGGCGACACGCGCCTCGTGAGAGTGCACTCGGTCGACCGGTCGCTGTTGCGGGGCTTGGTGACGCCACCCCAACTGGGCGAGGGCTGGGTCGCAACCGTGCCTATACCGGCGGGTGAACCGGTGACTTCGAGCGAAATATCAAGGCCGGCCCAAGGCCCGGTGCTCGGGGAGATGAGCATTGCCGTCCCCCTCGACCAGGCGGTGGGCGGGAGGCTCGCGCCCGGTGACCGGGTGGACGTGATCGCGGGAAATGGAGGGGGCGGCGCGCACTACGTGGCGCAGGGCCTTCGAGTTGTTGCCGTCGCGCCCTCGTCGGGCAACGGCGCCCTCCTCGGGGCGTCCACGAACTATTACGTGGTCGTGGCCGTCGGCAAGCAAGCGGCCTTGCAGATAGCGGCTGCCCTGGCGGGCGGGGGCGCGGGAGCGGGTGGGGCCGGCGGCATCGAACTCGTGCGTTCCAGTGGTGAACAGCGGGCCGCGCAGGTAGCTTACGAGCCGGCGCTCCGGAAGGGCTCCCGGCGGTGAGGGTAGGCCTGGCGGCGACGACAGCGCCTTGGAGCGCCGGCCTGCGCAGTTACGTCCGGGACCATAGCCAGGGCGTGAGCGTCGAGGTCGTGATGGACCGCCCTGGCCTGGAGAGGGCTCTCGGTGGGCTCGATGTGCTCGTGTTCGACGACATCATGCGTACTTTCTCCGTCGCGGACATCTCTCGGGCCCAGAGCTACGGCGTGCACGTGATAGGAATGTTCGACCAGGCACGAGGTGCCGGGCGCCAGTATGTGAGCGGCCTCGGGCCAGACCAGGTGCTGCCCGCTTCGCTTTCGCCGGCCGAGCTCTTGGCGGCGGTGCGCGAGGCCGTGGAGGCGAGGCCGAAATTGAAGGTGCGGCACCGGTCCCAGGAGGGGGCGTTTGTGCCCGGGGGAGGCCGGGACGGCCGGAAGAGCCGGGGCGTGGTGGGGGCGTGGACGAAGGTGAGCGGGGGGGCGGGGCTTTCGGAAGCTCTCGTGGTTGCTGCGGAGCAGTTGTCGAGGCAGGGCCGGGTGCTGCTCGTCGAGGCCGAAGAGGTGGCGCCGGTAATGCTTTCGCGCCTGTCACGTTCGCCGGAGGGCGGCTTGCCTTGGGCCTTGTCGCGCGCCGCTCAGGGCCTTCCTGCCCTGCCCGAGGCTCTTTCCCCGCCAAGACCGGGCGTTCCGGGGCCGGTAGAGCACTTCGATCTGGTCTGCGCCGCTCCCACCATCGCGCAACCCATAAACCCCTTTGAACTCGAAAGGTTCCTCGGAGAGGCGACCCTGCGTTACAACTACGTCCTGGTCGAGACGTCGTGGCTGGCTGGGCTGGGCGGGGCGCGCGAGCGCCCCAGCTCGGCGCGCGCCGTCCTGCGCCTGGCGGCTTCGATTGTCGTCCTGGCCGGCGCCGACCCCGAGGGGGCGGGCAGGCTGGTGCAGTGGAAGGCGGCCGCACTGGCCGCGGGCGTGTCGGCGCCGGCGTTTGCGGCCTTTGGCCGGGCCAGGTCCAGCCGGTACGAGCGGGAGCACTTGCGCTCTGTCGTCGAGTCCAATACGGGCCGCCATCCCTTTGCGGGCTTTGCCTTCTTGCCAGAAGACCCGGCCGTCGGGCGCGCCCGGTGGAACGGTGAGCTTGTCCAGAGGGGCGCGTTTTTCGACGCTGTCCGGGAACTCGCGGCCAAGTCGGTTTCGGCCGCTGTGCCCGTGCGGGATGGCGCCGGTGAGACCCTTGGCGGTCCACTTGGCCCTGGCCAGCCCGGTGGCAACGTCGCCCTGGCCGCAGCTTCCAACGGGTCAGCGGGGACCTGATGGCGACGGCGTTCGAGCAGTTGCGGGGCAGGGTCCTCGGGCTGCTGGCAGCTAGGGATATTGACGTCGGGGCCGACCCCGGGGCGGCGAGGCGGCTCGTCGAGTCCGAGACCGAGCGTTTCCAGCGACAGCTGATGCGTGGGGCGCTGGCCGGGCTGGCGCCTTTTGTCGACCCAGCCGACGTAGTCGAGCGCCTTATGACGGAGCTCGTCGGTATTGGCGCCCAGTTGGACCAGCTGGTGGCCGACCCTTTGGTCGAGGAGATCTACGGTTTAGACGGCGAGATAACGGCGCGGTTGGTGGGAGGGGCGACCCGCTACAGCGAAGCGCCGGCGCAACCCGGGGCGGTGCTGGCAGTCCTGCAGCGCTTGGTGGCCGGCGCCGGAGAGAACTTCGACGCTTCGCACCCAAAGGTCGACGGCGTGCGGGTCATCCTCCCCGGCGGGCGCCAGGCACGCCTGTCGGTGTCGGTGCCGCCGAGGATCGACGGGACGGTGTCGTTTAGCCTGAGGGTGCCACAGAAGCGCAATACCACCCTGCGCGACCTCGTGTCGTTCGGGTCCTTGATACCCGAAGCCGCCACGTTCCTGGAGGTCTTGATGCGTATCCGGCGGGTGCGGATGCTGGTGGCAGGGGCACCTGGCGCGGGGAAGACCACGCTTCTCGAGGCGTTGTTGCGGGCTGCGCCCCCCAACCGGCGGACGATCTGTGCCGAGGAGCAACGAGAACTGAACGCCCCGCTCTTGAACGGGGAGTACTGGCAGGCTTCGAAGGTCGAGTCGCTGGCAGATCTCGTGCGCTCGGCGCGGGTGGCCTCGCCCGAGCTGATCGTGCTGGGCGAGTTGAAAGGCCCTGAGGCCTGGGAACTCCTCATGGCCGGGACGCTAGGGGTGGGCGTCGTGGCGGCCGTCCATGCCGAGGACACGGCGGGCGCGTTCGAAGCGCTCGCCGTCTGCGCGACGAAAGCCGTGCCCGCCACCCCGTTCGCGGAGATCGAGGCACGCTTTGCTGCGATGTTCGACGTGGTGGTCTATTGCGACATCGACGACTCGGGAGAGCTCGCGAGGCGCCAGATTACAGAGATAGCGGTCGTCCCGCCCCAGCTCAGCACGGCGACGGGAGGCGTCGCGGTGACGCCTATTTTTAGCCGGAGCGATATCGGCGAGCCCATGGAACTGCGCAGTGGGGCGGTCGGTGAAAGGCTCGAGCGCCGCTGCAATCGCTTGTTGGCCCGCTACGGCTTGGAACTGGCCGACGTGCTGAAGGGTGCCGAGGTCATCTGGTGAGCGTTCTGGCCGCCATCTGCGCCGGGTGCTGTGCCTGGGCGCTGGCCCGGTTGGTGGCCGGCGAACGGGTCCTGCCCGGCCCTCGTGGCGCTGAGAGAGGGCGGGGTGCGACATCAGGGCGCCGGCGAGCGGGTCGCATAGTGCCGTTCCAGGTGTGGCTGTCGCAGGCCGGGGCGGCGGTGACCCCTCGGCAGTTCGTCGCCGTGTCGGCCGGTGTCGCTCTCGCCGTGTTTATTGTGCTTTTCGCCATATCCCGGACCGCGGTGGTGGCAGCGCTGCCGGCGGGGGCCGCCGGCGCCGTCCCCTATGCCTACTGGTCGTCGCAGAGACGGAAACTGGCGGCGGCCCGGAGCGCGGCATGGCCCGACGCCCTCCGCTACCTCGTGGGAGTGCTGGGCGCGGGGCTGGCGACGCTGCACGAGGCGCTCGAGGAGCTATCCCGTTCTGGCCCCGAGCCGCTCCGGCCACCGATGGCCCGCTATGCCCGGCTGGCGGGGCGTGTCGGGGACCGCGCCGCTCTCGAGGCCGTACGGGCGGAACTGGCCGACCCGATATCCGACCCGGTTCTGCTGGCCTTTGCCGGGGCGATAGAGGAAGGCACGGGGACAGTGCTCCGGGTGCTGTCGGACCTTGGTTCCCAGATCACGGCCGACCTGCAACTCGCTGAGAAAGTCAGGACCTTGCAGACCCAGTCGCGGGCGGCCACCTGGGGCTGCTTCGCCCTCCCCTATGTAGTGCTGTTCGTCTTGTGCACGACCAACAGCGCCTACCGCCACTATTTTTCCCAGCCGGCTGGGTTGGTCGTGGTGTTCGCCGGGGCGGCGGTGTCACTCGCCGGCCTCGCTGTATCTCGCCGGCTGGTGCGGCCGATCGCCACGACGAGGCGTGTGTTCGCCGAAGGGGGGCAGCCCTAGGTGGGACCGGTGGGGCTTGATGCTGCACTGGCAGGCGCGTCGGCGGGGACGGTTGTGGCCTGGGCCGGCGTGCGGGTCGCACACCCTCGGCGGCCACCGGGGCCGCGTATGGCTTTCTACTTGGAGACGGCCCGGTCCCAGTTGGGCGGTGCGCCCGGCGGTCCCGACAACCCTGTGATGGCAGGGGAGGTACTTCGGCGTGTGCTTGGGCCGCTCGCGGGCGCGTTGGTCGCGGTGGCGAGCCGCCCCCTTCGAAAGGCACCGGGGGGCAACCTGGAACTCGCTTTGCGGCAGGCCGGGCTCAGCATCAGCGTCGAGGCGTACCGCCGGCAGTACTTGCGCTGGTTGGCGCTGACACCGCTGGCGCTGGGAGCGCTCGGCGCGCTCACGGGCCGGGCTTCGTTGGTCGTGCTGTTTTTCCTGGCCGGCCTGTACGCCGGGAGCCGCCGGCTACCCGAAAGACTAAAGGTGCTCGCCAGGCGGCGCAACGAGGTGGTGCGCAGCGACCTGCCCACGGTGGCGGCGGTTCTCGCTCTAAAGATAGAGAGCCACAAGAGCCTCGTCGTCGCCGTCTCCGACCTGGTGGCCCGAGGGAGCGGGCCGGTCGTTGACGACCTGAGCCGTGCCGTGCACCTGATAAATGCCGGCTACGGCGAAACGGGGGCGTTCGAGTTGATCGCAGCTGAGGCGGCCGAGCCGGCGGCCTCCCGTTTCTACCGTTTCCTGGCTGCCGCCACCGCCGGCGGCTTGGACCTCGCTCGGGCTCTCCTCGACCAGGCCAGCGAGCTTCGCGTGCAGCGGCGCGAGGAGGTCGAGCGGAGCGCCGCCCGCCGCACGATGTCGCTCGTGGTCCCCCAGCTCGTCTTTATGGCCCCGGTCCTGTTTGCGTTCTTGCTTGCCCCACTTCCCCAGTTGCTGTTCGGAAACTGACGCTCATGAGAAAAGGAGACTAAGAATGCTCACCCAGACGAAGCAGGCCCCCGTGGCGGGTCCCTACGACACTGCCGCCAGCCTGGCCGGCGGCTCGACGCTGGTCCCCGCCGGCGGTCCAGCCCATCTGCGCCCCGTTGAGGTCGCCTCGGCCGGCGGTCCTGCCGGCGTGCTCGCTATTGAGGTTGCTTCGGCCGTAGGCCCGGCCGGCGGTCCGGCCGGCGTGCGCCCCGTTGAGGTCGCTTCGGCCGTAGGCCCGGCCGGGGTGCTCCCCGTTGAGGCTCCCTCGACCGATGCATCCGGCGCCGGCCTCGGGGCCGATCTCGCCGGTCTCGCCGGTCTCGTTGCATCACCTGCAGGGCGGCTGGGGCATTCGGCCCAATGGCCCTATGCCCTGGCGGCGAGAGTTGTATGGTGCCTGGCTGGGCCGGTGTGGCGTTCGGCCCGGTGGTTGATGGGGATCGCTGCGACATCAAGTCGGCGAACCGGTCAGTCGTGGGCGGGGATTACCCACTTCCTCGCCTTCCCGCTGGCGTGGTTGTGCGCGGCCTACGGAGTTTGGCGAATCAGGGCGGCCGACCAAAGGGGCAGCCAGATAACGGACAACCTCGGACTGGTCGTGATCGGCATCGTTGCCATCATTGCTATCGGCGGGCTGATCAGTGGTCTCGACAAGACAGTTTTCAACTGGGTGACGACTCAACTCGGGTTAAGCTCGGGCGGGAGTGCGGGCTAGTGACGATCGTAGTCAGGGCGGATTGGTCCCCTGACGGGCGAACACCGGAGCCAAGGCCCGCTGCTGCCCCGGCCCCAGGGCCGGTCCGTGCTCGTCGCAATTTGGCGCCGGCGGCGGTCGCAGCGTTGGGTGCGCGCGCTCTCGGCTCTGGGCGTGCGTGCCGCGTGCCTGCCCGTGGCCTATTGCCCGGCCCCGGTCCGCACCGGGCCCGCCCCGACCGTCGCCGCCTGCGCCGGCGGCGGCGGCGCGTGGCGAACCGCTTGGACGCCCGCCTTGCCGTGCGCTGCGTCCATTGGCCCGCACGGTTGGCCAGTTGCGAGCGTGGGTCTACGGTGGTGGTCGGTGCTGCTGGCATTGCCTTTTTGCTGGTAATTTTCGCCGGCTGTGCCAACTTCGTCCTCGATGAGTACGCAAAGGGAGCGCTCCGTACCGCAGTAGACGAGGCGGCGCAGGCCGGCGCAGCCGCCGGCGGCTCTCTGCAGACATGCCAGGTGGAGGCAGAACAGGTGCAGCGCGGCCTGCTGCACGGCTCCTTCGGGGCGGACGTGACCATAACGTGTCAGGTCATTGCCGGCGGGCTGATGCTCGCGACGGCGAGCGGCGACCTGCCCAGCCTTTTGCCGGCGGTGCCTCGTTTACAGGTGTCGGTCAGCGGGCTCTCGGTCGTGCAGGGAGCGCCGGCGCAATGATTGGTCGGAAGCGATCCCGGAGTTGCGGTCTACGGTGGCGATCCGGGGCTACCGAGGGCTCGGGGCTACCGTTTGGGCGTTTTGGAGCGCCGAGTGCACCGGGAAGGAGGTGGAAGGCCCGTTCTGGGTGCGTTGTCTACTGCCAGGTGCAGGAGGCGTCGCCGGGGTGCGGTCGAGCGCACCGAGTTGGGCTTTTCGCACCCGGAAAGGCGGCCGTGAGGTTCTTCCCTGGAGGCTCCGTGCGAGTAGAAGGGGAAAGATCGGGCTCGTCCGGCGCGAGTGCCCGCCGCTCGCACCAGGAGGAGGCCGGTTGGTGGCGCGCGTTCCATGGACGGGCACGCGCCGGCCGCCTAGTGACCGCCGGAGGGCGGCGGGTACGAAGTGGGCGGGTGACGGTTCCGGGCAACGAGGAGGGCGCTGCCACACCTCTCACGCTCATGCTCGGGTTGACTTTGGTTGTCTTCCCAGTGATGATCTTGGTGCTCACCCTG
>JAKAWM010000097.1 GCA_021827285.1 Actinomycetes bacterium
CTCTGGCCAGGACGCCATGTTTTCGTAATGGTAATTGCTGGGACCGCGTCGCAAACCGGCGCGGTCGGTCTCCAGGCGCCGGCGCATTTGGGCCTCGCTCCTCATGGGGTAATGGCGCAGGTTGAATAGGCTAGGGTAGCGTTCCCCAAGGGGTGGGTTATGGTTGAACTCCCGAACGTTTGTCGACGATGCCCGCCAGCACCGTACCCGGGGAGCGCAATCCGCGAAAAGAGCATAGTGGCGGACCCGGTCCACAGCCCGTTTCACGGAGAGGTCGTCAGCAGCAGTCCACCAGAAATTGAAATTGTTGAACTGGACCCAATCGTAAGGAGAACCGGCCACCTCCTCGATCCACGCCTTATAACTGCGTTGGCGATCGGGGCCCTCCAGAAACTCATCCTGGTCGGGCCAGGAGATCCAGTCATAACGGGGGATGTACTCCTTGAGCAGGTGTTCGGACATCCGTGGGTACATCTGGTAGAAATCGACGCTGCGAGGCACGGTGGTTAGTTCCACTAGGTCGCCCTTCAACCGGCGCAGGATCTCGGGAGTGTCGTCGGTAGAGCCGTGGTCCCAGACGACCAGCTCATGATCTTGATCGCGCAGGTAGCGCACGGCGTCTTCAACCAAATCTCCGTCGTTGTAGCAGAGCAAGACACCGAGGAGCCTTAACTTCTTGGCCCGGCGGAAAGGCAGCCAGCGCTTCACATGACCTCCATCTATATGGGCAATAGTGCCACCCTGGACCATAAGCCCCCTGGCCTGGTCACCCCGGCCCGGTTGTGGTGGCCGGGGCGTCCGCGGTGGCTGGGGCGTCCGCGCTGGCCTGGGGCGCCTGGCCACGGCGCGTGCTGTTCCGACAGCGCCCGGGGGCGTCCGGCGGCGTCCGGCGAAGGTGTGCTGTTAGGGCGGCGCCGGGGGCGCCTGGCCACCGGGTCGGGCTGGCAAGCCGCCGGCCACGACCAAGCCATGGGGGACGGCAGGATGGCTTCAGTTGTCGGGCTCATCGTTGCTTCCGGTAGTTTCGCGCTCGTGGGAAAGGAGGAGGTAAAGGAGGAGGTGGGAGAGGAGATCGCCCCGAAGGGAGCCGTCGTGCTCGGCATGCATCGGAGTGGTACCAGCGCGTTCGCAGGGCTCCTGACCAAGGCAGGGTTCTACGCAGGACGGGAAGGGGACCTGCTCGCTCCGGCCGAAGACAACCCGACTGGTTTTTTCGAACGGCTAGACGTGAACGCGCTGAACGACAAGCTGCTGGCCGAGGCAGGTGGTACTTGGGACAACCCTCCGGCCCGCTCGCTCGTTGTCGACCGGGCCCAGAGTTGGCGGCCCAAGGTTGCCAAACTGCTCGACAGGCTGCTCGCGCAGGCGGGCCAGCGCCCGCTGTTGCTAAAGGACCCCCGGGTTAGCGTGCTCCTCCCCGCGTGGCTACCTGCCCTCGGCCGCCGCTTCAATCTGGTCCTTGTGGATCGCAACCCCGCTGAGGTGGCGATGTCGGTACGGAGGCGGGACGGCCGGCCGCTTTACGTTGCCCTCGCCCTCTGGCAGCTCTATTGCACGGAGTTGCTGAACGGCCTGGCCGGGCACCAGGTTTGGTTGGCCCGCTACGAAGAACTCCTGCGAGATCCGCCTGGCCAGACGACAGCGCTGTTGGACGCCCTAGGCAGCCGAGAAGCGACGGGGCCACAAGCGGGACAAGTACCGGGGGGACAGAACTCGGGGGAGCCGGCCAGTTTTGTGTCCGCCGACTTACGTCACCAGGCCCCTGAGCTGGACGTCGAGCGCGTCCTCAACGGCGGTCAACTGGCACTTTGGCGGTGGCTCTGCTCCTTGCCCGGTGGCTGGGTGACACTTGACCCTCCAGCCGAGCTCACGGCCCAGCGGGAGGAGGCCCTGGCCGCAGTCAACGAGCACTACGCCCTAGTGGCCGATCGCAACGGCCTAGAAGTCGCCTATGACGAAGAGCGCCACCGGGCCCTCCACTTCGAGCAGGCCACGGAGCTGAAGGAGCATCACATCGAGCTGATCGAGGCCGAACTGGGGCGCCTGCGGCGCCAGGTCGCTGCCCAATCGGCCCGGGTCGAGGAGCTGGAGGCGGCAGCCAAGAAGCTGGAGGATCTCCAAGCTGAGAACGCGGTACTCCAGGGCCAGCTGAGAGCCCTGCGGGAAGACAGCCGGAGGGCGGCGGCCAACCTGATGGAGGTGGCCACGCGCAGCTGGCGGAGCCGCGCCGGCCACCCCGGCCACGTTTAGGAGTGGGTTAGTCAGGCACGGCTCGGGTTCAGGCACGGCTTGGGTTTAGGCACGGCTTGGGCGTAGGCACGGCTTGGGTGTAGGCACGGCTTCGGTTGGGGGGTCAGGCGGGGTTACGAAAAGCTCATGCGGGCCAAATCAGTCCAAAATGCGCGCTCGGGAGTTGGCCTGGTCACTGAAACCTACAAGAGTGATCCCGAGAGTGCCACTTTTGGAGGTTTCGGTGACGGATCCGGCAGTCAAACCTCCAAAAGTGGCACTTTGCAAACCACTCTCGGAGGGTTGGGCGCCTCCGAGAGGGCCCGGCGCCTTCGAGAGGGTTGGCGGCGCCCGCCCCGCCCGGCGCCTTCGAGAGAGTTGGGCGCCTCCGAGAGGGTGGGGCGCCTCCGACGTTTCGGTCCTAAGATCCCCGAACCTGCCCGACGCCGAGGACTGGGAGACAGGGCAAAGCAAAGGCCTCAGCCGCCGGCAGCCGCCTCGTCCGGTCCGAGACGATCGACCAGCAGGTCAGGGGCTCGGCGAGGGGAACGGCAAAAGCTAACCAGCGGCTCGGCCACGCGTTCCCAGCGGTACCTCTCGACTAGGGCACCAAAGAGCAACTGGGGTGGCGGAGACGTGAGCATGCGAGCTAAGCCTTGTTCGAGGGAGCCCACGTCGCCGGGCGGCACCACGATGGCCACCCCCTCCGCAGCCAGCTCGTCAGCCAGGGTGTCGCCGCCGGTGAGTACCATCGGCAAACCTGCCCATATGTAGTCCAGGACCCGCGTCCGGAACGAGTAGCGGGTCTCCAGGTGCCCCAGGTGGGTGCTCACAGCCACGTCGGCATCGAGCAGGTAATCGCCTCGCCGTCCGTATGGCACCCAGCCGTCATTGAAGAACACGTGCCTACCTGCCAGTCCCAGTTCCTCGGCGAGGGCCCGGGCCGTAGTCGCCACAGCCATCTCAGGGATGGTCGGGTTCGGATGGCGCATGCCCAGGAAGACCAGCCGGACGTTCGGGATGTGCTCCCTCAGCCTGTCCACGGCGTGGATGACCGAGAGGGGGTCCAGCCAGTCGTACACGCCGCCGCCCCACAGGATGACCTTGTCTGTCTCGCTGATCCCCGGGAGGATGCCCCGAACGCCTGGTCCATAACGGCTGGGGGGGTGCGAGGGGAGCCCGAAGGGCACGACACCGACCAAGCGCTCAAGCAGGGGGTCGCTCCGGTACGTGTAAGGGTTGACCCTGCCAACCGCGGCCAAAGACCCAAGCCAGAAGTCACGTTGGCGCTCGCTGGCGCAGGTGAAAAAGTCACCTCTACGGAGGCCGGCGTTGACCACTCCCGCCAGGCGGGTCACGGACCGGTCGTCCTCGATCAGGCTTGGGCCGCTTCTTTCCAGGTTCTCCAGATGGTAAGGGTCATAGATGTCAACAGCCAGAGGTTTGGCGCTCTCGCGCACCTCGCTCGACATGTAGACAAGGCTGCTCGGAGCGAACACCACGTCCGCGCTGTCGAGCAAAGGGGCCAGTGGGGCCCCATAAACGGTCACTAGTCGGGCGTTGGGGTGAGCACCCGCCACTGCTACCGTGCTGGCCAGGACGACCTCCATTTCGCCACCTAGCACCTCGGCCAGGTGCCAGGCCCGTATGGCCGGCCCCGGCATCTCAGGGCCGACGGGGTCCGTGGTGATGACCAGTACCCGAGTACGCTCCCGTGTTGTGCTCATCGCCGTGAGGCTAGCCAGCCGCTTACTACCCCGCGGCAAGCAGGCCGATGACCACTCGGGCCCACGCTAATGACGACCCGGGTACTCGTGGTCACGGCCGACGTGCTACGGCTCCAGATGGCCGGACCGGCCATGCGAGCCTGGCACATCGCCGAGGGTTTGGCGGCCCAGGGCAACCAGGTCAGGCTCGTCACGACCTCGCCCTACTGCGAGATCGGTTCTGACCGCTTCGACGTGCAGCGGGCCGGCCCCGCCGAACTGGCCGAAGCGGAACGCTGGTGCGATGTGATGCTCCTGCAGGGCTACGTGACCCACCACTTCCCCGAGCTCGGCACCTCGGGCAAGATCCTCGTCTTCGACCTCTATGACCCGCTCCACCTGGAAACATTGGCCCTGACCCATGGGGCTACAAGTCAGGCCCGAGACGACCACGTCCGCCTCTCGGTCGCCACCCTCAATGACCAGCTGGCCAGGGCAGACTTTGTCCTCTGCGCCAGCGAGCGCCAGCGTGACCTCTGGCTGGGCCAGCTGTGCGCCCTGGGCAGGGTCAACCCTCTCACTTATGACGACGACCCGAGCCTCCGGCGGCTTATCGACGTCGTGCCCTTCGGGCTCCCCGATGAGCAACCCCGACACCAACGGCCTGCTCTGCGTGGCGTCGTCGAAGGCATAGGCCCGAACGACCACATAGTCGTGTGGGCCGGCGGCGTTTACGACTGGTTTGACCCGCTGAGCGTCATCCACGCTGTCCACCGGCTGAGCGGCCGCTTGCCCAGCGTGCGCCTGGTTTTCATGGGAACACGCCACCCGAACCCCGACGTCCCTGAAATGCAGATGATGTCCAGGGCTCGCGCCCTGGCCGACGAGCTTGGGATCACTGGCCACCACGTCTTCTTCAATGAGGGCTGGGTCCCCTACGCCGATCGTGAGAACTACCTCCTCGAGGCGGACCTGGGTGTCACTGCGCACTTCGAGAGCAGTGAGACGCGCTTCGCGTTCCGGACGCGAGCACTCGACTACCTGTGGGCTGGGGTACCAGTCGTATCGACACGGGGGGACTTCTTCGCCGAGTTGATAGAGAAAGAGGGCCTGGGCCTGACCGTCCCGGCAGAAGACGTCCCGGCTCTAGAACAGGCTCTTTATCTCCTCCTCACCGACGAGGTGCTGGCCCAGAAGTCTCGCTCGCAAGCCACCCGGGTGCGCGAGCACTTCCGATGGTCCGTCGCCTTGGGACCGCTCGTGCGCTTTTGCAACCAGCCTCGGCGTGCTCCCGACCTAGCCGCCAAGGCAGGCATCTCGAAAGGCGCCGCCCTGGTGAGTAGCCCGGTCAGCATGAGCAGCCCAGTCATCATGCCGGATCCGGTGGCAGCCGACGTGGCAGCAGCCGACGTGGCAACGGCCGACCCGGCGGTGCTCAGCACTTCGGCAGCCGGCGCGGCAGCAGCCGACGTGGCAGCAGCCGACGTGGCAGCAGCCGGCCCGGCAGCAGCCCACCCGGCGGCGCCTGCGATGACACGAAGCGTGGTCAGCCTGGTGCGTTACCACTACCAAGCCGGCGGCATCGGGCAGGTAGCCACTAGGGCAGTCCAAAAGGCCCTTCGGCTGACGGGCAGGCGAAGGGCCAAAGGGTAGGCCGGCTAACGGGCGCCCAAGCCCTGGTGGCCCCTAGGCGAGGGCCGCCTCCCCCACCTGGCGGGCGCGGGAGATCACCTGGTCGATGAACCCGTAGTCCTTGGCCTCGTCCGCAGTGAACCAGCGGTCGCGGTCGGAATCACGCTCGATCCGTTCCACCGTCTGGCCGGTGTGGTAGGCAATACGCTCGGCCATCATCCGTTTCAGGTAGACGATCTGTTCTGCTTGGATGGCTATATCCGTGGCTTGCCCCTGCATCTGCCCTGACGGCTGGTGCATCAGGATGCGGGCATGGGGCAGGGCGTACCTTTTCCCCGGGGCGCCCGAGCACAGGAGGAACTGGCCCATCGACGCGGCCAAGCCCATGCACACTGTGGAAACGTCGCAGGGGACGTACTGCATGGTGTCATAGATGGCCAGACCGGCGGTGACCGACCCACCCGGCGAGTTGATGTACAGGCTGATATCTCGGGCGGGATCCTCGGCCGCTAGGAGCAGGAGCTGGGCGCAGATGAGGTTGGCGGAACGATCGTCCACCTCTGTACCTAGGAATACGATCCGCTCGCGCAATAGCCGGTGGTAGACATCGGCACCGGGGTCGCCGGGGCCCGAGGTTGGGGCCTGAAGAACCAAAGGCTGGGGCATGAACCGAGGTTACCGCCTGGCCAGGGTGGAAGCGGCTGGGGCCCGACGGCGGCCCGCTGGGGCGGAAGGGGCTGGGGCCCGACGGCCGCCCGCCAGGGCAGAAGGAGCTGGCCCGGCGGCGGCCCGCGACGGGGCTGGGCTGGCCTTAGCACCGTCAGTTCCGGCGGTGGGGGCCAGCCTATAAAGTGGCGGTGCGGCTCATGGCCACGCGGGCGTGGCGAAATTGGCATACGCGCCAGGTTTAGGTCCTGGTCCCGAAAGGGGTGGAGGTTCGAGTCCTCTCGCCCGCACGTTACGTGCCTAGTGCCGACCACGCACTAGTGCCAGCAGAGGCCCGCCAGGCCGGGAGGACCGGCCTCCATGTCGTTGCCCTCCCCGCTCACCGTGTAGGCTCCTTGGGTCGGCCAGCATGCCGAAATTGCCGGAGGAAGACCCTACCAGTACTAGGCAATAACCAGTAAGGGATCGGAGAAATGTCGTTCGAGCTAGACGTCGCGGTGGTCGGTGGTTGTGGCCATGTGGGCCTCCCGCTCGCCCTCGCCTTCGCCGAGCGGGGCCTTTCCGTCGCCGCCTACGACATAGACCCGGGGGCGGTCTCCCGGGTCGCCTCGGGCGAGATGCCCTTCGACGAGCCGGGGGCGCCGGAGGCGTTGCAAAGGGTGCTGGCCAACGGCCGGCTGCGAGTCACGACCGATCCCTCGGTGTTGTCTCCGGCCGAGCATGTGGTTGTGGTGATCGGGACGCCGGTAGACGAGCACCTCAACCCTGACCCGTACGTCGTCCCGGCCGCCGTCGAGACCCTTTCCGCTCACTTCCGACCTGGGCAGCTACTGGTCCTGCGCAGCACCGTCTACCCGGGCGTGACGGCCATGGTCGAGCGCCGCCTGGCCGCGCTCGGGCTCGAGCTGGATGTCGCCTTCTGCCCGGAGCGCATCGCCGAGGGCAAGGCGCTCACCGAACTGTACGAGCTGCCCCAGATCGTTTCTGCCCGTAACGCCAGTGCCCTGGCGCGCGCCCGCAAGCTCTTCGAGGTGTTGACGAGCGAGACCGTCGAGTTGCTGCCCGAAGAGGCCGAGCTGGCCAAGCTGTTCACCAACACCTACCGGTACTTGAAGTTCGCCCTGGCCAACCAGCTTTACATGATGGCCAACGACTTCGGCCTCGACTTCGAGCGCATCCGCCAAGGGGTCATCTTCAACTACCCGCGGGCGGCCGACCTGCCCGCGGCCGGCTTTGCTGCCGGTCCCTGCCTGCTGAAGGACACCATGCAGCTGGCCGCGTTCAACAACAACAACTTCTCCCTCGGTCACGCGGCGATGACACTGAACGAGGGTGTGCCGCTCTATGTAGTAGACCGCCTTTCCCGCCGGTACGACCTGGCCACCATGACAGTCGGGGTCCTGGGCATGGCCTTCAAGGGCGAGAGCGACGACACCCGAAGCAGCCTGGCCTACAAGCTGAAGCGGATATTGCGCTTCAAGGCCAAGGCGGTGCTGACCACCGATCCCTACGTGAAGGTGGACCGGGCCCTCCTGCCTTTCGAGGAAGTGGTCCAGCGCTCCGACTTGTTGGTGATAGGTGCGCCTCACCGCCGGTATGCGCAGTTGCAGACCGATAAGCCCATCATCGACATATGGGGGTTGCGGGGCAACGGGGTGAGGGTTTGAAGCCTCGCGTATCGGTCGTGGTGACCGCCCGCGACGAGGGCGAAGCCATCGTCGATGCTCTGTCTCGCATAAGCGAATCCGTGACCCTGCCGTGCGAGATCCTGGTCGTGTGCGACTCGACCGACGACACGACTGTTCCCTGGGTCACGAAGTACTCCGAAAGCGATCAAAGGGTGCGGTTGGTGCTCAACACCTATGGGCGGGGGCCGGCCAAAGCCATCCGAGCAGGTTTTGACGCGGCCGCTTCCGACGTGGTTGTGGTGACCATGGCCGACGGCTGCGATGACCCTCAGCAGATCGACCAGCTCACCCGGCTGGTCGAACGGGGCGTGGTGGTGGCGGCCGCCTCCCGCTACTCCCGGGGGGGCCAGCAGGTAGGTGGGCCGTTGCTCAAAGGTTTGATGTCGCGACTAGCGGGGACCAGCCTGCGGGTGCTGGCCCGGGTGGGGACCTGGGACCCCACCAATTCGTTCAAGGCCTACGACCGCCGCTTTGTCCAGGAGGTAGGTATACACAGCGACAAGGGCTTCGAGGTAGGGCTGGAACTAGTGGCCAAGG
>JAKAWM010000098.1 GCA_021827285.1 Actinomycetes bacterium
TAGGCGACGCCTTTGGTCGAGGGGGCGAGTTGCACGGGGGTGGAGATGGCGATGGGCGGCGCGATGTTCAATAGCAGGGTCTCCGTGGCGGTGGCGCCCAGCCCATCGGTCACGGTGAAGGTTACCTGGTAGGTACCGGCGGTCCCTGGCTCGGGCGCACCCTGGCTACCGGCGTTGGTCTCCCCGGCGCCGGGCGTCCCACTGATCTGCCCGGTGGCCGAGTCGACCCAAAGGCCCGAGGGGAGAGGGACGGTGTTGCCCTGGCGCCCATGAAGACGTTGCGCTCGGTCCCTCACCGAGGTGACCGCCCAGGTGTAGGGGGCGACGCCTTCCCCCGCCGCCTGGGGCGCGCCCTGATAAGGGACGCCTACTTCGGCCGGCGGGAGTGCTTTGGGCACTGCGAACAGCGGGTAGGCGACGTTCAAGTAGGCAGTAGTCGAGGTGCACCCGCCCGCGGCATCGCTGGCGGCTACCTCAAAGGGATAAGAACCCGCCTGGGTGGGGGTGCCACTCACATAGCCGTCCGGGGTGATCGAGATCCCGGGCGGGACAACGCCGCCGTAGCCGGCGCAAAGCGCGCCCGCGCCGATGCCGTAGCTGTACGCCGCGCTCGTGCCTGTCCCCTGGTCGAGCGGGACACCGTAAGCGGCCTTCAGGGGGCTCGAGAAGGGGACGCCGACCTCAGCCCTGACCGAGCCCTGGGACTGGAGAGGCCAGGGCGAGCACTTCCCAGTCGTGGGGTCGTTATCGCAGAACTGCACCGGCTCGGCGACCGGGCCCAGCTGGAGCGTATCGAAGGCGGTGCCGCCGAGGGAGTCGGTCACATAGAGAGGCAGGTTCGCGCCCGCGGCGACATAGGAGGGATCGACCGAAGCCGGGACCGTGCCTCTGATGGTGCAGTTTGGGCCGACCACATTGCCTTCGCTGTCGTAATTGAGGTCGGTCTGGGAGACGGCCAGCCCGAGCCCATCGGCTAGCTCGGGGTAGAAGGGGTCCACCGAGAGATGCCTGCCGTACTTGCTGGCGGGGGGTGGAGGGCACGTGTAAGGCGGCGTGCCGCCCTGCGTGGGGTTGGCGCCGAGGCCCAACATGGCGAGCTGGAGGTAGTTGGTGTAAGGGACGCCGATCTCGGGGTTGGCCAGCGGGTAGTTCTCGGCGTGAGGCCCCGCGATCACCGGGATGGTGAAGGTCTCGGTGGTGCACTGGCCGATCGAGTCGGTCACCTGAGCGTCAAAGCTGATGGTCAGGCCGGCGTCCGAAGCGGGCAGCTGGGGGAGGGTCACCTCGCCGTCGGTGACATCCGTGGTCAGACCGGTGGACGACTTCAGCGCGGTCAAACCGGCGGTGCTCACTATCACGTAGCTGTTGTGAGAGTTGGGGACCAAGCCGTTGTAGTTGTCGACACCCACCGGCGTCTGGCAGTTGCCAAGGGCCCACTGCAACGGGACGGTGGGCGTCGGGCTTGGTGGCGGCCCCCAGTAGCTCGCCGTTTTACTGAAGCCCACCGCGCTCATGTACGCCTTGTACTGCCTGGTGAGCGAGCCGGTCTCTACCGTCGGCAGCTGAGTCGGGGAGGTTATCTGGGGGGGTTCGGAAGCCAGGTAGGCGGTGAAGATCGGGATCGTGAACTGAGCGGCGAGCGTGAAGCCAAGGATCGACACCGTAAAGCCGATGCTGGCCTCGAAGCCGACGCCGACGTCCCACGTCGGGTCCACGGACTGCAGGTCGGCTCTCACAAAGCCATCGACCCCCACCGTCGGGCCGACAATTGGGAGAGGGCCGACTTCAGGGACAGCGCTCACCCCGCTAAAGGTCGCCCCGCAAGCGTCATAGCAGTAAAAGGCAAATGTCACCTTCGGCCCCACGGAGGCTTTCAGGTAGCCGCTGCCGGTCGGCGAGCTGAAGCTGTTTTCGGGGGTGAAGTTGTTGATGGGCTGGAAGTTGGGGCTCGCCTGGCTGTCGTAGCTCACGCCTTCTTGGAGCGTGAAACCCTGCTTCTCGGTGGGCATGGTGATGAGGGAAGTGGACTGAGCTTTCAGGCTGACGTCTATTTCCAACAGAATTGAGATGTTGACCGGTACCGGGCCGATCGAGAAGTTGATGTCGGGGATGCCGAAGGTGTCCGGCCCCCACGGCTTGTAGGTGTACTGGCAGACCACATTGGCCTGGACGGTGGCGCTGGCACTGACGCTCTCGTCCACCTCGATGTATGCGTCGGCCTGCAGGTGGGAGGGAAAGGTCCAGGAGGCGTCCAGGTGGGGCGTGATCGAGAAATTGGGGCTCACGTTCACGGAGATGGGTGCAGCGGGGTTGCTGGTCGGGTTCGTGCCCGAGGCGTAGCCACAGGCGGGCGTATTTCCGGGCGGCTTGACCGTGAGCTGGCATGGGTACGAGGACGAGCAAACGCCTCCGGCGCCGTCCTGGGGTCGCTTGTCTGCCGACTCGCGTACCGAGGCTCTCGGGTGCCCCCAGGGCCACGCCGTGCTCACCCCCGGCCCGCTCACCTGTGGAGCCGGCGGGGTGGCGGACCGGGACAGCATGCTCCTCGCCTGCTGCTGGGTAGTGGCATTCGAAGGCCAGTCGACGCTGAACGAGCCGCGCGGCACGGCTTGGGCCAAGCCGGCGCTGGCCGTCCCGAGCACGAGCGTCCCGTCGGCCAGGGATACGCTGGTAACCCGGCGGAGAAAACCACCGGGCGCGTTGGTTGAAGGGCCGGCCACCACGACGTCGCCGGCCTGGACGCCGGCCAGGCTCGAGGGAGGAGGCGAGAAGGCGAGGCTCTGCCCAGAAATAGACCGGAGGTCTGAGAGGTCGCGCGGGCTCACGACCTTGGTCGTGTCGGCCACTTCGGTCAGGTAGTTGACACCCGAGACGCCAACCTGGCCCGCCTCGACCTGCACCGGGCTGCCCGTCACCCCTGGGTAGAAGGTGTCGGTCCCATCGTCGACTTTGGACGCCGAGACCGAGTAGGTACCGGGTTTCACTACGAGCTCGGTGGTGGCTGTCACCGAGCGCCCGAAACCACCCGGGCCCTTGACCACGACAGAGGCGGCCACACCGGCTGGGAGCCAACCGATCGAAATGGCGAGAGCGCCCTCACCCCGTCTGAGGGCCACGGGTGCCAGCCCGGCAATGAGAGTGAGCTGCTTGGTCGCTATCGCGCCCCTCTGGTCCTCGACCTGGACGGTCAGCAGGTTGACCGCAGGGCCGGTCGCCGTGCCCTCGATCAGCCCGTGTAAGCCGTCGAGGACCAGACCGGGATCAAGCTGGCCCCCGGCCACCTTCCATGAGTAAGGCGGCAGGCCGCCACTGGCGCTCAGGGTCTGTGCGTAGGGAGAGGAGATCAAAGCCGGGGCCAGCTTGGTGGTGAGGATGCTGAGCACGCCCGAGGAGGCCTGGAGGGGGTTGGCCACTATCCCCACCACCCGCCCGCGTAACCGACGACCCCTCATGGAGCCCTTGTTGGCGGCATCGCCGAAGGGCCAGACCCCTCCATTGGCCGCGGCCAGCCAGTAGCCCCGGCCGTCGGGCGCCGGGGCGAAAGCGACGACGGGAGAGCGGAGGTGGGTTTGGGCCTCGGAGCCGAACAGGCGGGCGTCGCCGAAGCGGTACACGGCCCCATCGGCGGCCGCGAGCCAGTAGCCGCCGCCGTCGGGCGTCGGGGCGAAAGCGACGACGGGAGAGCGAAGGTGGGCCCGCCTGGCTGAGCCAAAGAACCGAGCGCTACCGAAGGCAAAGACCGCCCCGTTGGACGTGGCCATCCAGTAGCCGGTCCCGTGGGCGGCCGGGGCGATCCCCACGACCCGCCCGCGCAATTTCCTGCCGGCCAGCGAGCCGTACGAGTGGGCACCCCCGAAGGCGGCCACGGCACCGGTGGAGGACGCCAGCCAGTAGCCGCTCCCGTCAGGCACGGCCGCAATGGCGGCCACGCCGGTCAGGCGAGGATCTGCTCTCCTGCCTCCAGAGCTGCCGAAGAAGCCGGCGCTGCCGAACGCAAAGACTCCCCCGTCGCGCCCCGCCAGCCAGTAGCCAGGTCCAACGGGCGGAGGAGCCGAAACAGGATGGACGACATGGGACGGGGAGGCGCCGTAAACGACCTGGTGGGAGGCCGATCGAGGCTCAGCTCCGGCACCTCCTGGCGCCACCGGCTGGACAATCAACCCGGCGCAGGTGGCCAGTGCTAATGCGCCTGCGGCTCCCCTCCGGTACAAGCTTCGGCTGCTCATGGCGCCGAAGCTTGCCACGCCCAAGGGGGGCTAACATCGGGGGGATCCCCCAATCTTTAGTCGAGAGCCTCGCCCCTTACTGCCGGCGGATCTTCGACTCAGGACATTAGCTGCTGGTAAGCCGCTCCAGCCGGACCTGCCGCCGGGGCGGGACCTCACTCTCAGTCGCTGTAGTGATAGCGCGCTTTGAGGATCTTCACTTCCTTGTCGTCAGCCCGGTAAACGAGACGATGCTCGTCATCAATGCGGCGGGACCAGTAGCCAGACAGGTCGCCCTTCAGGGGCTCCGGCTTGCCTATCCCAGCGAACGGATCGCGCTGGATGTCGCCGATCAGGCGCGTGATCCTCGTCGCCATCCTCAGGTCAGCACCGAGCCAGTACAAAAAGTCGTCCCAAGCATCGGGGTCGAAGTGGATGCTCCGCACTACTCGCCGGCCAAAGCCTGCAGTTCTTTCATGGTCTTCACGACGGTGGCCCCGCCTGACCTGTCCCGGGCAACGGCCTCCATGAGCCGGCGGGCATTGGCGGGAGACCGCAACAAGTAGATCGTCTCTTGCCAGGAATCGAAGTCGTCAGCCGCCATGAGCACTGCGTCCCCGCCCTTGGAGCTGATCCTCACCGGGAGATGGTCGTCGTTCACCTGCTGGATGAGCGGGAACAGGCGCGAACGCGCCTCGCTAGCACTTATCGCCACTGGGACATACTCCTTTATCCGGTACAAGCTTACTGTACCAGATCGGAGCCGTGTTCTGGTACTAGGGCAAGGGGTAGGGCGCTCCTAACAGACCACGTGCCAGGGTGGGGACGACGACGCCGACGCCTTCGACCCACTCTTGTCTGGCGGAGAGGGTGGGATTTGAACCCACGGTGGGTTGCCCCACACACGATTTCCAATCGTGCCGATTCGGCCGCTCTCGCACCCCTCCAGTGCCTGGACAGGCTAGCTTGTAAGACGACTGCCCGGCATGAGCGGTCCTGGGTCGCCGCCCGGGGCTCCGTGCGGCGGTCGGGCCCTGCGCAACGGGGCGCCGTAAACCGGGTCAGGGCCTGACGGCAGCAGCCCTCAGCGGGTCGCCTTGTGTGCCGCAGGATACCTGACCGCCGCACCGAGCCCCAGACCAACCGAGCGCCAGACCAGCGGCCTGAGAGTGTCGCTGCTCATGCCTCCCAGTCCCCGGGGCCGCGTCGGCTTGCCCGAGCCCCAGAGCGGCGTCGGCTTGCCCGCGCCAGAGCCAGGGGCCGCGTAGGCTGGCGCCATGGCCGGACTCCCTGCCGCAGATCCGCCCGCGGAGGCGGGTGGACAACCTGTGCCTACCCCGAATATGCCGGCTTACCAGGCCCTTTACCGCCGTTACCGGCCTCAGCGCTTCTCTGATGTAAGGGGGCAGCCGCACGTCACCAAGGCCCTGCTCAACTCGGTGAAAGAGGGTCGGGTGGCGCACGCCTACCTTTTCAGCGGGCCTCGGGGGACGGGCAAGACCTCTACGGCCCGGATCCTGGCCATGGCGCTCAACTGCCAAGCCCCTGTTGACGGCGAGCCGGACGGCACCTGCCCATCATGTGTAGCCATCCGCAATGGGTCCTCGATGGACGTCTTGGAACTGGACGCCGCCTCCAACCGCAAGCTCGATGAGATGCGGGACCTCCTCTCCAGAGTCGCTCTCGGCACCCCGGGCCGCTGGAAGGTTTACATCATCGACGAGGTGCACCAGCTCACCTCTGACGCCGCCAGTGCCTTGCTCAAGACCCTTGAGGAGCCGCCTGGGCACGTGGTCTTCGTCCTGGCCACCACAGACCCACAGCGGGTGCTCCCGACCATCCTCTCCCGCACGCAGCACTTCGAGTTCCACCTCTTCCCGGTTGAGGTGCTTAGCGGCCTGCTCGAAGAGGTGAACGAAAAAGCTGGCCTCCAACTGCCCCCCGAGATCCTCCAAATGGCCGTGCGCCGGGGCCGGGGATCGGCCCGCGACGCCCTCTCCGCCCTGGACCAGCTGGCCAGTGCCGGCGAAGCCGACGACCAGGCCGACTCGATCGGCGAGGTAGTGGCGGCCCTCGGTGAGCGCGATGTGGGCGCCGCCCTACGAGCCGTTGCCCAAGGCATGGCTGGCGGGCTGGACCCCCGCAGACTGGGCAGTGAGCTGGTCGAGCACCTGCGCAATGCCTTTCTCGCCTCCCAAGCGCCGTCCCTGGTCCAGCTCCCGGGCACCTTGACTGCCACGCTGGCCGAGCAAGCCAACCAACTGGGGCTTCCCCTCTTGGTCCGCGCCATGGAGCTGATCGGACAGGCACTTGTCGAGATGCGCGACTCGGTCGACGCGCGGGTGACGCTCGAAGTGGCACTTATCCGCTGTGCCTCCCCTGGCGCTGACCATAGCGCTGCCGCCCTGCTCGAGCGGATCGAACGCTTGGAAAGAAAAACCGCGGGGGATAGGCAGTCCACAGGCACTGAGCTCGCCGAGGAGCGGGGGAAGCCGGTAAGTACGCCAGCTGGTCCACCCAACGGCGGGCCAGCCTCCCAGCCTGGCGCACCTGGCGCAGGGCCGGCCCAGGCCAGGGCGGCACTAGGGGCGTTCCTGCGCGGCGGCCCGTCGCAGGCGGGCGGTAGCAGCCCGCGGGGAGAACAACCCGGCGGCCCAGCCCCGGTAGCCCCAGCCTCGGTAGCCCCAGCCCCCGCGGCTCAAGCACCCGCGGCTCAAGCCCCCGCGGCCGAAAGACCGCCGACTCACCCCGGCCCCGGAGCATCGCCTGGTCCCTCCTCTCCCCCAGGAGCGGGCACGAGCGAACCGCCAGGATTGCCGGACCGGGATCAGCTGACCATGGCGTGGGGCGACGCCGTGCTGGCCCAGCTCCCCAAGACGGCCCGGGTATACCTCGCCAACGGGCGCTGGGTCGAAACAAACGATGGCGCGGCCGTACTCGCCCTGCCCGACCGGGGCTTGCTTGACCGGGCGGCCAATTTCATCGGGGTGGCACAGCAAGCCTTGACGGCTCACTTCGGTCGCCCGATCCCCCTCCGATTCTCGCTCGATACTGGGGCAGAGCCACCCGCGGTAGCGCCTCAGCCAGCAACTGAGACATATGACCTGGAAGCACTGGCAGAAGTAGCGCCCATACCCGAGGTACCGATCGAGCAGCGCCTCCTCCAAGCCTTCCCGGGCGCACTTTTCCAGGAATAATGCCTTAATGTACGCCGCCCCAGTTCAACAGCTCATAGACGAGCTCGGCCGGCTCCCAGGGATCGGCCCAAAATCAGCCCAACGTATCGCCTTTTTCATCCTCAAGGTACCGGCCGAAGACGCCCATCGCCTTGCTGCGGCAATAACTTCCGTTAAGGCACGGGTCACGTGGTGCCGCCGCTGTTTCAACGTGGCGGAGGGCACCGGCGAGGCGGAATGCGATATCTGCATGGATCCCCGACGCGACTCGTCCATCTTGTGTGTCGTCGAAGAACCCCGCGACGTTGTTGCAGTTGAAAAAAGCGGCGAGTTTCACGGCCGTTACCATGTGCTTCAAGGAGCGATAAGCCCGATCGATGGTATCGGCCCAGACCAGTTGCGCGTGCGTGAGCTCCTCGCCCGCATCGACGGCGACGACATCAAAGAGGTCATACTGTGCACCAACCCGAATATGGAAGGGGACGCCACAGCCCTGTACCTGGCGAGCTTACTGAAGCACCTACCACTAAAGGTGACCCGCATAGCCAGCGGTCTCCCGGTGGGCGGGGACCTCGAGTACGCCGATGAGCTGACCCTGGGCCGGGCCCTTGAAGGCCGCCGTGAGCTCGGATAGGCCCGCCAGCGTCAAGGTCCACCTAGTCGATGGGACTTACGAACTGTTCCGCCACTACTACGGGGCTCCCGCTCACACCACCGTCACCGGGGAAGAAGTCGGTGCCACCCGCGCCGTGCTCGGGTCCCTCCTCGGCATGGTCGAAGGAGGTGCGACCCACATCGGGGTCGCCACCGACCATGTGATCGAATCGTGGCGCAACGACGCGTGGCCCACTTATAAGAGCTCAGCCGGCGTACCCGCCAACCTGCTCAGCCAGTTCTCCCTCTTCGAGGAGGCCATGGTCGCGGCCGGGTTCGTGGTTTGGCCCATGGTCGAGCTCGAGGCTGACGACGCCCTAGCCTCGGCGGCCTCGGTCCTGGCCGTTGACCCCCGC
>JAKAWM010000099.1 GCA_021827285.1 Actinomycetes bacterium
GGCTGCATGGCCCGTTTACGGCGGCCAACGGGACGTACAAGGGAAAGGTAACCGTCAGCCTTCTACCACCGAAGGTGCGGGGCAAGACAACGGTGGGAGTTAGCGAGGTGATCCAGGTCATAGTAGACGTGACCGGGACCGAAATAGTTAGCGGCAAGTTGGTGAACGCCTACACCTACTCCAAGATCGAAGTGGGCACACCCTTACGCGTCTATGCCGTAGTCAAGAACTCTAGCAACGTTGCCGTGCAGCCCTCGTTCCACTTCCAAGTCATCAAAGCCGGCTCGCGGAAGCCTGTTTACAATTGGGTCGGCACTACGGGTAACTCAGTGCTGCCGGGGTTGACCTCCACATACGAACTGGACTGGCCCCCAGGCTCAACGCAATCCGCAACCCTGGGGCTGTACACGGCAAAGATCGCCAGCGTCACCTTTCCGCGACGCAAGGATGTGGGGAGTTGGAGCCTGCCATTCCGGCTATACCCTTACGGAGCGCTCCACCGGGGCGGCCAGTTGCTCAGTCTCAAGCTAACCAATCATCCCGCGGCCGGCGGCCAGGCTTTGGTGAACGCGTCAGTGATCAGTGCCGGAGAGGTGCAGCAAGAAACGACCTTCGTAGGTCAGCTCTACCGCAACGGTAACTTCGTCCAAGCGGTCAAGTCCCTTGTACCCGTCCTGCTGGCACCTGAAGGCCAGCCGAGCGACAGCGGCACCATCGTGGTGCCTGTCCCGGTGCAGAAAGACGGCCTTTACCACCTCACTGGTGTAGCCAACTTCGCCGGCGCCCAAAGCAAGCCCATGACCCTCACCTTCCGGGTAGGTGCTGCCCCGCTGTCCCTGGTCTACGAGATCGCCATCGGAGCTGGGGCCGTAGTGCTCGTTGCCCTAATAGTCGCCCTCGCCTTCTGGTGGAAGAGACGGCGTCGGCCTCCCACGTCCTCATCGCTTGGGAGCACCCACCGCCCGCCGCGGTACACGGCGACGCACCCCCTTACGTTGCATGTGCCCCCCCGCACGCCGGTGGGGACGCCGGCTGGGCGCCCACATTCTCGGGTGCGGCGAGGACCATCGTGACCAGGGGGGTTTCGCCAGCAAGCCGTGTGAACTGAGGAGGTCGGCGTGAACCCTTCTGTGGTGCTGCCCTACGCAGACCCCCTGGCCTCCAACCGTGGCACAGCCAGCTTCCTCGACGCCTCTCTCCGGACGCTATTCGACGACCTGTCCGAGGGTGTCCTGGTGCTGGACGGCGCCGGCCTACGTGTTTATTCCAACTCGGCCCTCAACGACTTAGTTGGTGCCAACGCCTGCCTACCGTTCGGGACCCCGGAACCGCCCGGCTACGTGCCCTTGGACCAACGCCCGAGGTACCTGACCGCCCTGCGAGGCACTTCCTCACTGCTCAGCCTGGACGGCTCGGGGACCAGCTCGACCTGGCTGGAGCTGGCCGGCGCGAACGGCAACCGGGTTCGTGCCCGAGTGACCATAAGTGCCTTCACGGGGCCCCGTGGATGGCGGTTTGCCGTCTGGCTACTGAACACCGAGCGCGCTCAGCACCCCGAGCTCAGAGGCACCGAGCCATCCGGGGCCCAGGGGCTCAACGTGGGTAACGGCCCTCTCCCCGGTTGGGACCAACTCCTGGCCGTCGAATCGCTCACCCGGCGAGAAAAAGACGTCCTCCAACTACTCTTAGACGGGCGCCGGGTCTCGTCCATTGCCCGGTCCTTGTACCTGAGCCCGCAGACGGTCCGCAACCACCTGAAAGCCATTTTTCGCAAACTTGGCGCCCATTCCCAGGTGGAACTACTGGACCGGCTCCGGCCAGCCGATGACCTCCCCGCGGTCAAGCCCAAACACCAGCCACCCGCCGTAGCTCCACATTTCCATAGGGGGTGATAGCGGCTTGCTCCTTCAAGAGGTGACCCCGTTGCCCGAGGAACCGCCGAGGTCGGACGGCCTCAGTCCTGCGCCCCCCAGCACCCCGCTGGCCGTCATGGTCCTGGAAGAGAACGATGATGTCTTGGCCACCCTCCAGGGCTCGCTACCAGAAAGCTGGGAACCTCAGGCATTTTCCAGGCTTGATGACGTCGAGGGGGCAAGGATCCGCGCTGGCCACCCGCTCGTCCTTGTCCTCGGGCCTTCACAGGCAAACGAGGCGGTGCTCGAACGCGTGGGCGCGCTGCTAAAGGCAACACCCGGTGCGGGGGCCGTCATCGTGGTAAAGACGCCGTCGGCCGAGCTCCTGCGCTCGGCCCTGCGCGCGGGGGTCGACGACGCCCTCGACCTCAGCGAGGTGGGCCCCCACTTGGCCCAGGCGGTGGCCGAGCTCGCCTACCGGCTCGAAGAAGAACTGGCCGCTGCGGCTGCTACCGCCCGCGCCGTGCCCTCCCGAGCAAACGGCTCCGGCCCCAGTAGCGGTTTTGTGACCAGCGTGTTCTCACCCAAGGGCGGGGTGGGCAAGTCAGTGGTGGCGGTTAACCTAGCGGCTGCCATCGCCCAGCGCCTGGGACAGCCCGTCGCCATCCTCGATCTCGACTTGCAGTTCGGCGACATCGCCATCATGCTGCGGCTGCAGCCTTTGCACACTTTCTCAGACGCCATTTCCGCCGGCGACCTCCTGGACGAGACCCTCTTGCGGAGCTTCTTGGCCCGCCACGACCCTAGCGGCGTATATATTCTCGGTGCCCCCACGTCGCCTTCTGATGCAGACCAGGTCGACCCGGTCTCCATGTTGCGCGTCCTCGACCTCTTGCGCAAGATGTTCGGCCACGTTGTCGTGGACACTCCCCCGCATCTGAGCGAAGTTGTGCTCCAAGCTGTGGCCGCCAGCGATCTGGTTGCCTTCCTCGTGGCCATGGACGTGCCCTCCGTGAAGAACGCCCGGCTTGGGCTGCAGGCGTTCCAACTCCTCCAAATCCCCTTTGAAAAGATCGCCCTCCTCCTCAACCGGGCGGACTCCCACGTCCACCTGAACGCCCACGACATAGAAAACGCGCTCGAGATGAAGGTTGACCTGGCCCTTCCCTCCGAGGCGGCCGTCCCTCAGTCGGTGAACCAGGGCACACCGGCGTTGCTTGAGTACCCGCGCTCGCGTTTTGCCGGCCAAATGGCCCAACTTGCCGACATCGTCCTAGCGCGGGCTGAGGAACTGGCCGCAAAGCTATGAGCACGTCCTGGGAGCCTGGAAAAGGGACGGCCTCCTCGAGCGGGGACGGCGGGTCGAGGTCTCAGCCGGGCGCTTCAGCTACGAGTGGGCCCACGGCTCCCCCATCGAGCAACAAGACCCTTTACGGGCGCCTCCAAGAAGGTCTGGCTTCGGCTGACCCCCGGACCGAAGTACTCGACGGCGTCCGCGAACGCGCCCACCGCCGGGTCATATCTGAACTGGGACCGGTGTTTTACAACAACCTGGTTGACCAGAACGAGTTGCGGGCCCGGGTCGCCCGCATCGTCCAAGCCGCCCTGCAGGCCGAACGGACCCCCATGTCGGCGGCGGAAGCCGCCCGGGTGGCCCAGAGCGTGACCGATGATGTGCTGGGCTTTGGCCCTATAGAACGGCTGCTCCATGACACGTCCATATCCGAGATAATGGTCAACGGGCCAGAACGCGTCTACATCGAGCGCAACGGCAAAATCCTTCCCACCAAAGTCACTTTTGTGGACGAGGCGCACCTCCGCCATGTGGTCGGGCGCATCGTGGCCGAAGTGGGCCGCCACATCGACGAGTCTTCGCCCATGGTGGACGCCCGGCTGGCCGATGGCTCCCGGGTCAATGCCATTTACCCACCTTTGGCCGTAGGCGGGCCTTTCCTCACCATCCGCAAGTTCGCCGCCGACCCTTTCACCCTGGACGATCTGGTGGGCTTTGGGACCCTCACCCCGCAGGTGGGCGAACTACTACGGGCCTGCGTCCAAGGCAGGGCCAACCTCCTGGTCTCGGGGGGTGCCAGCACCGGCAAGACCACCCTGCTCAACGTTCTTTCCTCGTTCATACCTCCAGATGAACGCATAATCACCATTGAGGACGCCAAAGAGCTACAGCTCCGCCAGCGCCATGTCGTCTCGCTCGAGTCCCGGCCCGCCAATACCGAGGGCAAGGGCGAAGTCGCTATCCGCGACCTCCTGCGCAACGCCCTACGGATGCGCCCGGACAGGATCATCATCGGCGAGTGCCGCTCGGGCGAGGCCCTCGACATGCTCCAAGCCATGAACACCGGGCATGACGGCTCCCTCACGACCGTGCACGCCAACAGCCCCCGCGACGCGCTTTCCCGGGTCGAGACGATGACATTGATGGCCGGGTTCGATCTACCCATGCGTGCGGTTCGCGAGCAAGTCTCCTCGGCTCTTGACGTCATCGTCCACCTCTCCCGGTTGCGCGATGGCTCCCGCCGGGTGACCCATGTCACCGAGGTCGGCCACATGGAGGGCGAAATGGTCCTCTTGCAAGACATCTTCGCCTTCGACTACCGCAGCGGGGCCGATGGGGCAGGCCGGCGCGGCCAGCTGCGGGCCACGGGGATAAGGCCGCACTTCACCGAGAGGCTGGCCGACCGGGGCATCCACCTCGACCCCGCCATCTTTGAGCCCCAAGTTGGGCCGCCACGGGTTGACGGCCGCTCCTACTCCAGCACTGCGGGTTGGCTGAAATGAACGCCGGGACAGTGAGCCTGGGCCACACCGTATGGGTGCACTTGGAGCGGCTGCGGAGCCCTCTGGGCGCCGCCCTTTTGGGCGCCGCCGCCGTCTTGATCGTGACCCTGTGGGTGGCCAGGCGCCGGCGCCTCCGTCAACTGGTTGCCGCGCGAGAGCATCGCTCCGGGCCGGCGCACAGGCTGGGCACCAAAGCCCTCTTGCGGCGTGAAAACCCGGTGCCGGCTTGGAGCCCCGGCCCTGCTCTGGCCCGCAACCCATGGGTACGGCTCAGGCGTCGTCGCCAGCCTGACTTGGCCTCCGTCCTGGCACCCTACCGGCTGGCACCCCTGCCTCCTCGGTCTGGCCCTGAAGAAGACGCTTGGACGCTCTTGACCCTGCCGTGGTTGAAAAGGCTCTCCCTGTGGCTGGAGAACATGGCCGGGCGAACGGGCCTGCGTGAGCCCCTCGGCACCCTTCTGGAGCGAGCCGGTACCACGGTGCGGGTGGGTGAGCTCCTTTCCATCTGGCTCCTCGGAGGCGCCGTACTCATCGCCCTTGGTTGGGCGCTGGCCGGCCTGGTGGGGAGCCTCCTGGTATTGGTCCTGGTGCTGGTGCTGCCGCTGGCCGGCCTCCAAGGAACCGCCGACCACCGCGCCCGCCTCTTCGCGGCCCAGTTGCCAGATGTCCTCAAGCTGACGGCCAGTTCGCTCCGCGCCGGGTTCTCGCTGCTCCAAGGGCTCGACGCCGTAACCCGCCAGCTACACGATCCTTCCGCCGGGGAACTGCAACGAGTGCTGGCCGAGGCCCGCCTCGGCCAGCCGGTCGAGGACGCTTTGGAGAGTGCCGCGTCACGTATACGCAACCGTGACTTTTCCGAAAGCGTCGCCGCCGTGCGCATCCAGCAGGAGGCGGGTGGGAACCTCGCCTCTCTCTTCGACACCCTGGCTGAGACCATGGTGCAACGCCTCCGGCTACGCCGCGAGGTACGCACCCTTACCGCCGAGGGCCGCCTCTCCGCCTACATCCTGGGTGCCATGCCCCTCTTGCTGGGTCTGTTTATCTTCGCCGTCAACCGGCCGTACATGCTCGAACTGTTCCACAGCTTTGGCGGCAAGGTCATGCTGGTGGGAGGGCTGGTGCTCCAGCTCATCGGCTTTTACTGGATGTACCGGATCGTGAAGATCGAGACCTGAAACATGGGACTGCTCTTGGTCATCGTGCCCATAGCCGCATTGGCCGGCCTCGTGGTCGCCTTGTGGTTGCAGCGCGCCCCCCGGCGGGCCGCGCTGGCCACCCTGCGCTCGGCCATCACCATCGCCCACCCGGTAGGCCGCCCCACGCCCTCGCAACACGATAGCCCTAGCGCCAGCAGCCCGCGTGTTGAGGGTGAACGCCCGGCGCTCCAGAGGGCCGTCGACCCCATAGCTGCCGCCATCGCAGGCGCGGCCAGGCGTTTCTCCCCGCCCAGCTACCTGGCCAGCGCCCAGCGCCGGCTGACCCTGGCCGGCCGGGACCGGCAGGCTGACTTCGACCGGTTCCTCTCCCTCCGGTTCGTCTCACTGGCTCTGGTCCCACCTGCCTTCCTGGTGCTGCTGGTAGCTCGCCTACCTGGGATCTACGGCCTTCTGGCGTTCTTCCTCATCGTCTCGGCGCTCGGCCTCGGGCCCGAGGCCTGGCTGAACCACTCCGTCGGCCAGCGCCAGGAACGGATCCGTCGCGACCTGCCCGCCCTCCTCGAGCTGCTGATGATAAGCGTCGAGGCGGGCCTAGGCTTCGACCAGGCGTTGTCCCGGTCGGTGACCTCGGTGCCGGGCCCGCTTTCTGCGGAGTTCTCTCGTTTCCTGGGCGAAGTACGCATGGGCGCGGACCACGGAGACGCCCTAGAGGCGATCGACCGCCGCACCGACGTCGAAGAGCTCCGATCATTCCTCATGGCCTTGGTCCAAGCCGAAACATTCGGCGTCTCCGTCGGCTCCATCCTGCGCGCTCAAGCCGACCAGGCACGCGTAGCCCAGCGCCAGCACGTCCAAGAGCAAGCCCAGAAGGCCCCAGTGAAGATGCTCTTCCCGCTGGTTTTCTGCGTCCTCCCCGCCCTGTTCATAGTGGTGGTCGGGCCTGCCGTTATAGAAATCTACAGGACGCTTATAAAGTGACCCGCTGCGCTGGTTCTCCCTGCCAACCTCGGCGACGGTCGAGCGAGGGAACCGCTCTGGTCGAGTTCGCCCTTGTCTTCCCGATCTTCGCACTCATGTTGTTCGCCATGATCCAGTTCGGCCTCGTCTTTGCCGGCTGGTCTCAGTTGCGTAACCAGGTCGAATCGTATGCACGGCTATTAGCCATGAACGACCCGTGTGCGCCGAGTGAACCGACCACAGCCGGCTGCCAAACCTGGCTGGCCGGACAGATTGGCCAAACGGTAGGGGCCAGCGGGGCGCCTGCCATATCCTGTGGCGTGAGCGGTTCTAACCTCGTCCTGACTGCGACCGCGCCGGTAGAAGATTTCACCACTTTTCCAAGCCTTTTAGGCCTGCAGCAGTACTCCGCGACCAGCGCATTTTACCTGCAGCCGCTCACGGCTCCAACGAGCCTATACGCAGTGTCAACCGGTCGACACCATGTAACTCTGTCGTGGACCGCCCCGCCGTCGAACGGCTGTGCCCCAATACAGAGCTACAACGTCAATGCGCAGGCCTGGTTTGAAGGCAATGCGGCATCGAAGCAAATCACCTGCAACCCCGCGGGATCCTGCGCCATGCAGGTTACAGTCACGCTCCCGGACCTCAACTGCGGCACCCCTTACACCATAACCGTAGAGGCTGTGAACGTCCTCGGCTCTTCGCCCAAGGCCACGACTTATACGCAAACACATGACTGCCCGCCGCACGCCCACGATACCACTTCGGCGCACTGACCTTTGGCCGCGCCGGTCAGGCCCGGCTTTGTACCACAGCGCGTCGCGAAGCGAGGCAGGCGTTATCCTCATCTTTTGGACCCTCTCCCTTACCGTGCTAGCCCTGCTCTTGGCCGCCACTATCACTTTGGGCAACCTCGTCCAATCGGGGATCGACCTCCAAGGGGCGGCCGATGCGGTGGCTCTTGCCGGTGCTGGTGGGATCAATATCTCGGATCTGACCCCGGGCTCTCAGGGAGAGACAATGCTCGCTGCCTATGGGCTCAACGGTAACTGGGCCCAAGCCAACCCGATCACGGAGTGCCCAGCCCAACCTTCCGGCCTGTCGTTGGCCACGGCACAAGTGAACGGGGACGGGGTGGGCGTAGAAGTCTGCACGTCAGCACCGGGCAACCCGGTCATTTGGGTATTCATTCGCGCACCTGAGCCATCACTGGCCGGCACGGCGACTGTCGGCCGATCGGCCGTGGCGTATGTGAGCTCTGATGGACCGGCGCTTTGCGACGCAAGCACCAACCCAAGCACCTGTTCCGCCTAATTGGCTACCTATGGAACTCGCAGCCGGACGAGATGGCGCAGGAACACCACGCCTTCACGGAGGCTTGCCTTGGAGTTGCCCGAGTACCGGCGCGCAAATACATAGGGCACATTGCATGCCGTGCGCCAGTTGCCTCGGGCCGCCACTTCAAGCAATATCTTGTAGCCGATTGGTTGCAGGGCGACGTCGTCGATGACTGAACGCCTCACGCAGAACAACCCGCTCAGGGGATCTTCCAGCGGGCGGCTGCGCACGACGGTC
>JAKAWM010000100.1 GCA_021827285.1 Actinomycetes bacterium
TTCCGATCTGGAGCGCGCTCCGGCGGTACCCGAACGACCCTGTACCCGTACTGAGCAGCGAGTTAGATCACCAACAGAAAGGACGTGAGAGGACGATGACTAGACCGCGGCGCGTAGGCGCTCTTGCGGCAGCAACGCTGGCCCTATTTACCTTGGGCACCTCGCCCGTTGCTGCGGCGGCAAGCACATCTGGCAAGGTGACCATCAGCTGGTGGACCTGGACAGCCAACCCCAAAAACGTGATTGCGAACTTTGAAAAGGCCAACCCCAACATCACGGTCCCGACGCCGCCTGACCTCGGAGTGAGCGGCTCGGGTTTTTACGCGAAGCTGACTACAGCATTGGCTGGCGGCACGGCACCCTGCGTGACACAGGTAGAATACTCTGAGCTACCGCAATACATTGCCACCCACGACTTGCTCAACATAGCCAAATACGCCAACCAGTACAAGCATGATTACCCTGCCTGGGTGTGGCAACAAGTCTCCCAGGGCGGCGCGGTTTACGCGCTCCCAGAGGACATCGGCCCGACCGGGTTCATGTACCAGCCAGCCGTGTACAAGAAGTACGGCCTGGTCGTACCGGCAACATGGGCGCAGTTTGCCACCGACGCTGCCACCCTGCACAAGGCCAACCCGAACATGTACCTCGACTTCTTCTCTCCCACCGACGAGCACCGCCTGGTGTCGCTGTGGTGGCAAGCTGGGGCGCGACCCTTCGTGCTCCAGCCCAACGGTGCCTGGAAGATCACGGTAAACGGGCCTGTCGAAAAGAAGGTCACGAACTTCTTTGGAAACTTGGCCCTCAAGGGTGACCTCCTGTTCGACACCGACTTCACCGCCCCTTACGGCCACCACGTGGCCAATGACACCTACGCCTCCATGGTCGGTACCGCCTGGGGGCCGTCGTACCTCGTGGCCGGGTTCCTGCCCAAGGGCTCAACGCAACAGTGGGCCGTGGCGCCGTTGCCGCAGTGGGCACCTGGCGCCCACGCCGAGGGAAGCTGGGGTGGGTCGACCAACGCCGTCACCAAGGACTGCCCGGCCCAGGATGTGGCGGCGGCCGTCAAATTTGCTGCCTTTATCAACAGTTCCCCAAGCGGCATGACCATCGACGAAAAGTCGACAACCGATGGAGGACGGGGCCTGTTCCCCGCTGCCTTGGCCCGCGCCAGTGTGCCGCAGTTCAAGGCGCCCATTGCCAACTTCACAGGCAACGTGAACGCCCAGTTCAACACCTACGCGTCCAACGTCGTCGAGAACTTCGAATGGGGGCCCTTCGACAGTGAGCTGTACAACTTCTTCGGCACCGAGATGACCAAGGCAGCCGCCAACAAGGAGAGCTGGGACCAAGCCCTGAACAACATAGAGTCCGATCTGCTCGGCTATGCCAGATCGGTCGGGTACTCAGTCGAGGGTTGAGCTGCGCCTTTCGCCCCAGGCGGCGGTGCCCGCCTGGGGCCGTGGCCACCCACCGGGCAAGGTCGTACCAGAGGCAATTCGTACCAAGGAAAGGAGACGACGGCGATGGCAGTGCAGGGCGTCGGAGAACCTGCCGCCCTGCCAGCCCCGCCCTTAGCAGGCAGACCGGCACCCCGAGTGCGCCGGCCAGCTCATCAGAGTAGGCGGGGCCGGTCAGGCTTCGCCATGACGGCGCCCTTCTTGGGCCTGTTTTCCGTATTCTTCGTTGGCCCCCTCATCTACTCGATCGTTCTGAGCCTTCGCTCCCCCCTTACCGGCAACTATGCGGGGCTCCTCAACTACCGCGCCACCTTCTCCAACGGTGGCTACTGGTCGGCCGTCGTGCGCATGGCTTACTTCGGCCTTGTCCAGGTGACAGCCATGATCGTCCTTGCCATCGGCTTGGCCTTGTTGCTCGACAGCCCTTATTGCCGAGGCCGAAGGCTCTTCTCTCTTGTCTATTTCTTGCCCTTCGCGGTACCCGGGGTGATCGCCGCTCTGATGTGGGGCTTCCTGCTGGAGCCCGACCTGGACGTCCTGCTGAAGGTCCCCCACTTCCTCGGGCTGGCCAATGGTGCGGTGCAGCCGCTCGACTACCGCCTCTCCCTCTATTCGATCATGCTCATCGTCACCTGGGAGTGGACGGGCTACAACATGACCATCCTGCTAACGAGCTTGACGAACGTACCTCGCCAAGTCCTCGAGGCCGCCAAGGTGGACGGGGCATCTGAGCTTGCTGTAGCCGCGCGCATAAAGCTGCCGATGATCCGCCGGACAGTCGTTTTCATCGCCATCCTCTCCATCATAGGCACGCTACAGCTCTTCAACGAGCCGGTGATCCTGAACGAGGTGGCCTCGATCGGCAACTCCTTGACGCCTAACCAGATCATCTACAACACCGCCTTCGCCTTTGGCAACGAACAGGCCGCTGCCGCCCAGTCGGTGGTGCTTGCCCTCATAACCATTGTGGCTACGGCCGCCTTTTACGGGATCGTGAGGAGACGGGTAAACCCGCTCGCCAGCACCAGGGTTGGCCGATGACCGTACCCTCCCCGCCCCCGCTCGCCCCCGCCCCTGGCGCCTACCGCACGCGCCTGGCCAAAAGGACCAAGACTACGGTCACCACCGCCTTCTTGGTGCTAGCAGCTGCCTACGTGCTCATCCCCATCTACTGGCTGGTAATTGCCTCCTCCAAGAACACCAGCCAGCTGTTCTCGACCAACACGTTCTTGCCTCCTTCGCACCCGTCCTGGTGGCCCGCCAACTTTTCCTCTCTGTTCACCTACGAAAGCGGCGATTACAAGTGGTGGCTACTGAACTCGTTCATTTACTCATCGGTTACGGCAACGCTGGCAACAGCAGTGTCCACGCTGTGCGGGTATGGCCTGGCCAAGTACAACTTCGCTGGCCGGCGCGCCGTGTTCGGGTTGGTCCTGGGCTCTCTCATGGTGCCGGCCACGGCCCTCGTGGTCCCCCTCTTCCTCCTCGAGCACTACATGGGCCTCACCAACAGCTACCAGGGCGTTATCCTCCCCCTGGCCGTGTACCCCTTTGGCGTCTACTTCATGGCGATCTACGTGGCCGACGCGGTGCCTGATACGATCATCGAGTCAGCCCGCATAGATGGATCGGGCGAGCTCAGGGCGCTCTGGCAGATCGCCCGCCCCATGCTGGCACCGGGGATGGCGACTTTGTTCTTATTGTCGTTCATCGGGACGTGGAACAATTACTTCCTGCCCCTCGTCCTCCTGGGTACGGAGACCCGCTTCCCCCTCACGGTTGGCCTTTCGGCCTGGGCATCGACGTTGAACGAGGCTGGAGCGGGCCAGCCCCTTTATTCCAACGTGATCCTTGGGTCGCTGATATCTGTCTTGCCGATGCTCGTACTTTTCCCGTTCCTCCAGAAGTACGTGGCCCGGGGGCTGAGCTTTGGAGCGGTGACTGGTGAGTGAGCCGCCAAGAGCCAAGAAGCACTGGTTGACGTTCATACCCGCACAGGAGCAAGAACCCATGAGTAACCACTTTTACTACGGCGGCGATTACAACCCCGAGCAGTGGCCGCGGAGCGTCTGGGACGAGGATGTCGGCCTGATGCGCGAGGCGGGCGTCAACCTGGTGACCGTCGGCGTGTTCGCCTGGGCGCAACTCGAACCTCGGGAGGGTTCCTTCTCCTTTGGGTGGCTTCACGATCTTCTGGACCTGCTCGCAACCAACGGGATCGGCGTTGACCTCGCCACCCCCACCGCCGCCCCTCCGGCGTGGCTGTCCGTGCGGTACCCTGACGTTCTGCCCGTAGATGCTGCCGGTGCGCGCTACAGCCACGGCAGCCGCCAGACAATTTGCATTTGTAGCCCTGCCTACCTGGAGAGAGCCCGCACAGTTGTCACTCAGCTGGCGAACGAGGTGGGCCACCATGAAGCGATCAAGATGTGGCATGTTCACAACGAGTACGCCTGTCACGTCCCGTATTGCTATTGCGACTACCATGCGCAAGCCTTTCGCCGGTGGACCGAACAACGCTACGGTTCGCTGGACAACCTTAACGACGCCTGGGGCACTGCTTTTTGGAGCCAGACCTATACAGACTTGAGCCAAGTCGTGCCACCGCGACTGACGGCGGCATTTGTCAACCCGTCACTTGACCTCGACTACAAGCGCTTTAGCAGTGACGCTTACTTTCAGGAGTTCCTCATGGAGCGGGCCGTTTTGAAGCAGGCTCGGCCCGACCTACCCCTAACGACCAACTTCATGGGCTTTTTCAAGCCTCTCGACTACTTCGGCTGGGCTGCCCAAATGGACATCGTGTCCACCGACAACTACCCCGACATGTCCGACCCGGAGTGGCCTGTGCGCAGCGCTATGCACTGCGACCTCGTGCGGGGGCTCAACAAGGCGGCCCCGTGGATGGTCATGGAGCAGACACCGTCACGGGTCACCTGGCATAACCCGAACGTGCCCAAGCGGCCAGGCCATATGCGCGCGATGAGCTACCAGGCGGTGGCGCGAGGCGCCAGCGGCATCATGTTCTTTCAGTGGAGGGCTTCGCGCACGGGCGCAGAAAAGTTCCACTCAGCCATGGTCCCTCACGCCGGCAAGGGCTCGCCCGTGTGGACCGACGTGGTGGCACTCGGCAAGGAACTGGCGTCCCTAGAGGACTTGGCCGGCACCGCCATAGATGCCAAGGCTGCTTTCCTCTTTTCCTGGCCCAATTGGTGGGCCCTCGAGGCGCCCTCCCAGCCCGCGGGTGGCCTCACCGTGGACGATCAGCTTATGTGGCTCTACCGTCCCCTCTTTGCCGGTGGGGTAAATGTAGACTTCTGCCAGCCTGACGAATCGCTCGAAGGATACCGGGCGGTAGTCGTCCCAAGCCTCTACCTCATCAGCGAGGAGCAGGGAGCCAAGCTGCTTTCATATGTTGAGGCGGGGGGTACTGCCATCATCTCTTTCTGGTCGGGGATCGTCGATGAGCGTGATTCCGTGTACCTCGGGCCCTATGGAGGGCCCCTGCGACCGCTTCTCGGTTGCGACGTCGTGGAGGTCTCCCCCTTGCCCGTCGGCCAGGTGCTGGAGGTGCAATGGGAGGACGGTGAGCGAGGGACGGGGGAGCTGTGGGCGCATGTGGCCACACAGCGCGACGGGCAGGTGCTGGCCCGCTACTCGAGAGGGCCGCTCTCGGGCCGGCCGGCCGTGCTCCAGACGGGCTACGGCAAAGGGCGGGCATATTACATCGGCTGCCGCCTTGACCACGACAGCTTGGCCCGGCTCTACGGCTTGGTGCCTGGGCTCCATGCCCGTGCGACTATGGCGCCCCCAGAGGGCCACGTCGAGAGGGTCCTGAGAGTGGGCAGGGACAAGCGTTACGAGTTCCTTATCAACTATTCGGGCTCAGAACGAGTGGTCGAAGTAGCTGAAGGCGGGACGGACGTGCTGACAGGCAGGATCACCGGGTCGCGGGTTGCGCTAGAGCCGGCCGGAGTTGCTATCCTCCGCTACCCGCACCCCTCGGGGGGCCGGCCGCTCCGCCGCCCTCAGGGGTTGAAGCCTTAGCACCCGCCAGTGAGCCACCTCGCGCGCTCGGCCACCAAGAAGCACCGGTCTTACCGCTAACGGGGCGCAGTGGTGCTTTCGCGTACAACCAGGTCAGTAGCCAGCTCAACCCGGCGCTTGGGCGACCCGCCACCGGCCGCCGCTTCGACCAGGGTACGCACGGCCACCGCAGCCATCTCCAACAACGGCTGGCGCACAGTGGTCAGCGAAGGAGTGCTCCACTCGGCCAGCGGTATATCATCAAAACCGACCACGCTGAGATCCTCTGGGACTCGAAGGCCGGCCTCCCGGGCAGCCCGCAGTACGCCCAGGGCAGAAAGGTCGTTGCCGGCAAAGATGGCGGTCGGGCACCGGCTTAGGTTGAACAGGAACCTGGCCTGCTCGTAGCCCGCCTTAACCCGGAAGTCGCCCGGTCTGACAAGCCGCTCGTCCACTGACAGCCCTGCCCTCTCGAGGGCAGCGCGGTAACCGTCAAAGCGCGCCCGGCTGCACAACAGCTCCGGGGGGCCAGTGATTATAGCGACCCGCTCGTGCCCCAGGTCCACCAGGTGCTTGGTGGCCGCCAGCCCACCCAACCAGTTGGTCGCCCCCACCGAGCTCACCTCGGGGCCGGGTTCGGCAGTCGGATCGATCACAACAAACGGCAGATCGCGGGCGACGAGCTCGCCCCTTTGGCGTTCGGTGAGCTGAGAGAGCAGCAGGATAACCCCTCGGGTGCCCCGGGACGTGATGTGGTCGAACCAAACCTGGCGTTCGTCGCCTTCCGACAAGGCCGTGAGCGCGACCGTGAGACCCTCGGCTTGGGCGGCGGCCGCCGCCCCCCGAACGATCTCGACTGCCCAGGGGCTGTCGAAGTCGTTGAATACGATGTCTATTAACGACGGGGCGCCATTGACCGCCCGCCGGCGGTACCCGGAGCTCAACAGGGCATCTTGCACCAGCGCGCGCGTGCGGGGAGATACGTCGGGCTTGCCGTTGAGGACCTTGGACACCGTCGCCGTTGATAGGCCACTCTGCGCGGCAATCTGCGCGATCGTGACCTGCCGGCGGGCTCTCTTACGACGCTGTAGTGGCTGCCGGTGGACCTGTAGGGCTTCCAACTCCTTATGTAAGCCCTGGCTGGGCATGTCCCGAGTGTACATGGTCACCTGAAGCCTTGAGCGCTACCTTTCGGTGAGTCCGCTTAACCCGTATGTAGCCGCAGGACCAAGCGCGGCCTACCGGCGGCACCCACGTCCCAGCCTGGCCAGGCATAGCACCGGGCCGCGACACCCTGCGAGCTACTGCACCCGCTAGGATAGCAGCTGGTAGCCCCAACGATCTACTTCCTTGACTGACCGAAGGCCCAATGCTATGTTTGCCGCAACATGTAAGAGGGACGATCGTAATGTTTCGGACGTTAGGTCTACCTATACAGGCGCAGCACACGGGGAGGGACGGGTAATGCCTCCTCCTCTATCGTAGGCGATCGTCAAAGTTCAGCTCCGCCCCGAAGAGGGGGTTGAGCAGGAAGGGGAAAAGGTGACCCGAGCATTCCTCAAGCTCCCGTGGCCGTCTCGACGGGTCTCCGCCATTGTGGCGGCTGGCCTTTCGGCGAGCACGTTAGCCACCATTGCCGTTGCGATGCCTATCACGGCATCGTCAGCCCAGACTTCGTCCGCACCGACAGCCAGCATCACCGTGGAGGTCCAAGACCAGGGCAGCGTCCTTGACAAGTACCTCGTCGCTGAAGCTGCCGCGTTCAACCAAGCCAACCCAGGCGACCACGTCACCATGAACGTGGTCCCGACCAACAACGTGTACAAGCAAAAGCTCCTGCTGGAGCTCCAAGGCAACAACCCCCCTGCCTTGTTCCAGACCTGGGGTGGTGGCATATTCCAGCAGTACATAACCGCTAAGGTCGTGCAGCCCTTTGGAGACGCAGGAAAGAACGACGCTGGCAAGCCTGCTTACGCGTCAGATTTTCTGACATCCACCCTCGGCAGTTGCACTTATGGCGGAGTGCTCTATTGTATGCCCTTCACCGGCACGCAGCCCGTCTTCTTCTTCTACAACAAGCCCTTGATGGCCAAATACCACCTGAGCTTCCCCAAGACGACAACCCAGCTCATCGCCGACGTGAATACCTTGGCCAAGCAGAACGTGACCGCCATAGCATTGGGCAACAATGGCGAGTGGGAAGGCCTCATGTACCTCGAGTACTTCACGGACAGGGAGGGTGGCCCGCAAGTTTTCCTGAACATTCAGGACGGCAAGAAGGGCGCCTGGTCTAACCCCGCCATAATCAAGGCCCTCACCGACATCCAGACTCTGGTCAAGGACAAGGCCTTCGAGCAGGGCTACAATTCCATCGACTGGGGCACCGGGTTCACCGATGCGCTGGTGTACAACGGTGTCGCCACGATGGAGCTCATGGGCGACTGGGACATGACGTTCTTGTCCTCCCTGGCCCCGTCCTGGGTCAATGCCGGCAAGCTTGGCATCGGCCTCTTCCCAGCCGTTCCGGGTGGCAAGGGCAACCCCGCCGACCTTGAGGGCAACACGACGACCTATGTCGGCCTGGCTGCTCACATCAGCTCCGCTCAAACCTACGTAGCCGAAGCGTTCGCCAAGTACGCCTTCGACACTCCCGCCTACGCCAAAGAGCTGATCAGCCTGGGCGCTGTGCCTGCGCTCAAGGTGTCGCCCACCGCTTTCAACGCGGTCCCGAAGCTGAAGCAGTACCTCCTTGAGGAGTACAACGCAGTGCTGAAGGCTCCCTACTTCCAGTACTCCTGGGACCAAGCCCTCGGATCCACCAAAGCTCAACCCATGCTCGACAACCTCTCC
>JAKAWM010000101.1 GCA_021827285.1 Actinomycetes bacterium
ACTGGCTGGACGCCCCGGTCGAGGGTTGACCTCTCCGCTGGCCAAGCTGGGCCGGGACGGGCTCACCCTGCCTGGACTAGCGCCGCCGCCCCCTCTTTTTTCCTTTGCCCTCGGTGTACCCGGTAGACGGCCGGCCCCCCCTACCGGAACCCCGGCCGGTTGAAGGCAAAGCGGCGATGCCCCAGGCCGTGTTGGCCATCGGTTGGTCAGATCCGGTAGCCCAACCGGCCGTGGAAACGACGCGGGACTCGAAGAAGACGCAACCCTCGGGGCAGGCGAACGGGTGCTCGTCGGCCGCCCCGAGCCGGCACCTCTGGAGCACATCGTTGCCGCTGGTACTGCGCCGGAGGTAGTGCCGGCAATCGTCACGCACGCTCACCTCTCCATAGTAAAGGGAAATTTGCCTGGTGGACAGATGCAAGCTCGCGCCGTGAGCAGGGACTTCGTCCTCGACCCCCAGCAACGCCGGGCCATCGTGATGCTGGCGGCGGCGCTGGGGATGTCCTCCGCGGACGCATCGACGATCGGCGCGGTGGCCACCCAGGTGCGTCACGCCATGGACGTGAGCAACACCTCCATCGGCGTGCTCGTGGGTGCCAGTACGGGCGTGGCGACGCTCCTGACCCTACCGGCTGGTCTTCTGGTTGACCGCACCAGAAGAGCGAGACTGCTGGCTTTGGCGGCTCTCGCCTGGGGAGTGCTCATGTCCCTATCGGCCGCGGCGACGACCTTTGACTTCTTGCTCGTCGTCCGCCTAGGCCTGGGCGGCGCCAGCGCCGTCGCCGGGCCCGCCGTCGCCTCCCTGCTGGGGGACAGCTTCCCTGAGGCGGTGAGGGGGCACATATACGGGCTGGTCCTTGCCGGCGAGCTGGTCGGCGCCGGCGTCGGCTTCGCCGCCGCCGGGGAGCTCGCCTCTATCAGTTGGAGGGCCAGTTTTGCCGTCCTCGGTCCGCCCAGCTGGTTGCTGGCTTGGTTTCTTTGGCGGATGCACGAGCCGCAACGGGGTGGCACTGCCTCAGCGGTGGCCGGGGCGGGCGCACGGCTCGCTCCTGCCGAGGCTGTGTCAAGTTGGCGCCGACTCAGCATCGTTCGCACGATCAGGTACGTGCTGTCGATACCCACGAACTTGGTACTGATCCTCGCCGGCGCCTGCACCTATTTCTTCTTCGACGGGATCCGCACCTTTGGCGTCGAGTTCGTGACCGGGCAGTACGGCGTGAGCCAGGCCGTGGGTACGCTCATGATCCTGCTCGTGGGTGTGGGCGCGCTGGCCGGCGTGCTGGTGGCCGGGAGGCTTGGTGACTGGGTCGAGTCCCATCACCACCCCGCCGGCCGCATAGCGGTCGCCATGGCGGCCTTGGGTGCCTCGGTGGCCGCCTTCATCCCCGGGATCGTCGTCAGGTCGGCCCTGGTAGCCGTGCCTCTGCTGACGGCCGGCGCCTTCGGGCTGGCTGCGGCCAACCCGCCCCTGGACGCCAGCCGCCTTCAAGTCGTCCCGCCTGGCCTGTGGGGCCGGGCTGAAGGGATCCGGGGCGTGCTCCGCCAGGTGGGGGACACGACGGGACCACTCGCCTTTGGGTTTGCGGCTGACCACTTCTTTCAAGGTGGCCGCAGCGGCCTGGAAGGGTCTTTCCTATTGATGCTGTTGCCCTTGGCCCTGGGGGCGGCGGTGTTGGTGTTGGCCATACGGACCTATCCCCATGATGCGGACGTGGCCCGTGCGGATGCGGGCAGGGACGCTCCCGCGGGAAGAGGGTGGGGCGGTCGGGCTAGCTGACGACGGACCGGCCCCGGCCCCGCCGCCGGCGGCCCAGCAGGGTCAGGCCCAACCAAGTCGCCACGGGCAGGGAAATGGCGATGGTGAGCAGGATGGGCATGGGGGACGCCGGGCGGCCGGGCAGTTCGTGCACGGCGGACAGGACGATCACCCGGGTGGCCACTGAGGTGGCCTCCCCCGAGGCGGCCACCCCGACCACCTTGACTCTGTGCGTACCCGGTCTTGTCCCTGCCACTATGCCCGAAGTGCTGAACTGGCCTTGCGCGCCGGCCGTGGCCGTTGCCACCACGGAGGAACCGGGACTGCTCCGAGGGGTGTCTTCGTAAAAAACGACCTTCACCTTGGTGCCCGGGCTGAAGCCTTGGCCGGAAACCCGGACGATGTGGCCCTCCCTGACTGAACGCGGCACTGAGACGACCGGGACGGCTTGGACTGCCGGTGCGGCCTGCCGGCGAGGCGTTGTGGGAGCCTTGGCCTTGACCGTGGTGGTGGGCAGAGCGCGGGCGGCTGCGGTAGTGCCCGAAGTGGGAGAGGGGGTACGGTTGGTTGTTCGGGTGGTGGGCGCCCGCCTGGCGGCCGCCCCCGTGCCGGATGTCCCCGTGCCGGATGTCCCTGTGCTGGATGTCCCCGTGCTGGATGTCCCCGTGCTGGATGTCCCCGTGCTGGCGACGGCTGTCGCGCCTAGCCCATGGCCCGGCTGTCCGACCGGCCCGGCAGGCGTGGTTGCCGTCCTGCTCGCCGAACTGGTCGAGGTGGTGGTGAGCCCCGTGGTGCCGGTCAGGCCGGCTGCAGTGGTGCTGCTCGCCGCGCTGGTCGGTACCGGACGGGTTGGCCCGGGAGCCGTGGTGGTGGGGGTGCTTGACCCTGACGTAGAGGCGGTGGATGAGGGCACGCTCCCGGTCGTTGTGCCCCCTGCCATCGTGGTGCTGGTGGATGGGCCGCTGGTTGTGGTGGTGGTGGTGCCGCCTCCCGGTGCGGTACCGCTTGTAGCGGTGCTGGTCGGGGTGCCAACGCTTGAGGTGGGAGTGGTGGTGCTGGTAGTGGAAGCTGGTGGGGTGGTTGTGGCGGCCGAGGTCGTCGTGGTTGTGGTGGAGGTCGAGGTGGTGGAGCTGGCCACCGTAGTCGTCAACTGGGACGCGGCGATGGCGGGCTTTGCGCCGCCGAACGCCCAAGCGGGCCACCCGGCTGCCAATGCAGGCAGGGTGACCAGGGCGGCGACGGTAGGGGCCGCCAGGTACCGAAGCGTCCTTTTGACGGCGTTGACCACTGAGCCCCATTCGTGAGGACGTGCGGCGAGACCGCGCCCGCCGGCGTACGCCAGGCTACCACTCGGGCGCCGCCGATGCTCCGCTGACCTTGAGTTGCCCGGCCTCCGCCGCCCCCCGGTAGAGCTGGCAAGGCGGCGCGTCCAGGAGCTCCACTGTCCTCGGTGCGGCCCTTTCCCCCTATGACTTGGACTTTATGGCTGCCAGCTCGAACTCCAGGTTGACTTTCTCGCTGACGAGGACGCCGCCTGCCTCCAAGGCCGCGTTCCAGTTGACGCCCCAGTCTTTGCGATTGATGGTGGTGCCGCCTTCAAAACCGAGCCGCACATTTCCCCACGGGTCGATGACGCTCCCGGTGAACTCAAGGTCAACCGTGACGGGCTTGGTCACCCCCCGGATCGTGAGGTCTCCGGTCACCCGGAAGTCACGGTCCGCCACTTTCTCGACCCCGGTAGAACGGAAGGTGATCTCGGGGTACTCCTCCATGGCCAGGAAGTCGTTGCTACGGAGGTGGTTGTCGCGGTCGGGGTTGCGGGTGTCGATGCTGGTTGCCTTGATCGTCACCTCGAAGTGCGACTTCGAGGGATCGTCCTCGTCAATGTAGCCGGAGCCGTCGAAGTCGTTGAAGGCGCCCCTGACCTTGGTAACCATGGCGTGGCGGGCAGAGAAGCCGATCCGGCAGTGGGACGGGTCAAGGGTGTAGTTGCCTGTCAGGCTGGTGGGGACGTGCGTTTCGGTCGAGCTCATTTTTGTAGCCTCCTTGGCGGTGGGTTTGCTTACTCCCGGTACCAACGTAGTGGATGTGTCCACTATTCCCGGGACCGAGCCTATGATCGTGGCCAGCGATATGCCGGAAGTGAGATGGCTGACCGAGCGCGAACAGCTGGCCTGGCGTGCCTTCCAGGAGATGCAGGCGCGCCTCAGTGCGGCCCTGGCCCGGGACCTGGCGTCCCATTCCCCCTTGAGCTACCCCGATTACGTCGTCCTGGTGGCCCTCACCGGGCAGCCCGGTGGACGGGTACGTTTGCTGGAGCTGGCCAGGCAGCTTGGGTGGGAGAAGAGCCGAACGTCTCACCAGGTCAGCCGCATGCAGGCGCGAGGGCTGGTGGAAAAGTTGGCCTGCGGCGAAGACCATCGGGGTGCCACCGTGGTGGCCAGCGAACAAGGGCGGAGAGAGATCGAGGCGGCCGCCCCAAGCCACGTTGAAGCGGTGCGGCGCCTTTTTGTGGACCGCTTGGGGCCCGAGGAGTTGGAGCGGCTAAAAGCCATCTCGGCGACGGTTTTGAGTGCGCTCGCCGAAGACGAGCGGCTTCGCCCAGGTGGTTGCGAGACTTAGCGGCCCCGGTCATGCTGGTGCAGGCCTTTAGGCCTCTTTCCCGCGGTCGTGGGCGGTGTGGCACTATTCCTGGCTCATCCACGCCGGGGCCGACTCCAAGAGGTACTGGCTGACCGCCAAGGCCTTGTCGAATATGTCACAGAGCAGCTCCTCACCGGCAAGCACGCGAGCCAGCGAGACCTTTTGGCGTGCGATGACGCTGAGGCGCCGCTCGGCGGGGTCAGTGGCGGACGGGTAGCTATCGATGGCCGAGGCTTCAACGGGGAAGTCGACGCCACCGATGCCGGCCAGGTCGATAGCCAGGCGCAGCAGGTCCGGGCCGTGCGGGAGCGGCGGTAGCGCCCAGGTGAAGGTGAGGGGGAAGTGGTACTCGTCGGATGGTTCCTCCCCCTCGGGCAAGTCGACGACGGCGTCCTCGAACGACAGAAGAACGCGGGGGTCGACTTCGAGCGCCAGGTGCAGGTCAAGCGGGCCGTTGCAGGCCTCTTCGGGGTGTAGGTCCACCTCCCAGGCTTGGCGCAAGGAGTAGGTCTCCACGAAGTGCCTTTCGTCGTGCACGTGGAAACCGTGATCGACAGCATGATCTTTCAGTTCGGCTACGTACCCGGCGACATCTATGACGGCCATTGCCACAACGCTAGCGGCGCTGGGCAGCCGCCCGGCCGGTCCGCCGGGCTGGCGACCGGTGGCCCTCATGTGCCAGCGTGGGACACTGGTGGCCGATCTCCTGTCCGTGCTCAACCGAGCGGCCGACGCCGTGGCCGACGTCCTGAGCCGCCAAACCGACTGGAGCCTGGTCCGGCCGGGAGATAGCCAGTACCACCACGACTTGGTGGCCGACGCGGCTGCGCTGGCCGTCCTGGAGGGGGCGGGCTTGGGCGTCATGTCGGAGGAGTCGGGCCTTCACCACCCGGAGCGTCCCGTAATGGTCGTCCTGGACCCCGTAGACGGCTCTACCAACGCATCCCGGGGGTTGCCGTGGTGGGCGGTGAGCCTCTGCGCGCTCGGATCGGAGGGCCCCCTGGCCGCGGTCGTCCTGAGCCCGGCGACTGGGTCTCGCTTCGAGGCCGAGCTTGGGGCCGGGGCGACGCTCAACGGCCAGCCCGTCCATCCCGCCCCGACCGTGGACTTGAGCCACGCAGTGGTGGGGTTGAACGGTTACCCGGCTACCTACTTCGGCTGGGCGCAGTACCGCGCCTTGGGCGCCAGCGCCCTAGATCTCTGTTGTGTGGCGGCCGGGTCGTTGGATGGCTTTGTCGATTGCAGCCGGCGGGGGATCGCTCCTTGGGATTACCTGGGTGGCCTGCTTGTTTGCCGTGAGGCCGGTGCCGTCGTAAGTGAGCTCCACGGTGGCGAAGTGGTGCTCCGCCAGCCCGGGGCGCGGAGGACGATAGTGGCCGGGGCGACCCCAGAACTGCTGGACCAGCTGTTGGCCGCCCGGCGCGCCCTCACTTAGCCCGCACCCGCGTTTCTTGCCGAGGGAGAAGCTACCTCCAGGCGCGGCCGGGGAGAGGCGCAGAGGCGGCCCGGGAGAGGCGCAGGCGAAAAAAGGCTTGACGCCAGGGCGCCGAGTGTGGTGCGATGGTCCGTGCTGGTACAAGGGCCAGTGCGCGTCCAGAGGGAGGTCACGCTGACTATGGGTAACAAGCCTGTGGCACAGCCAGTAGCCTCCGCGCGCCTTCGCAAGCTCCTTGGCGCGCGTGGCAAGCAAGCTTGCTTGGCACTCGGCGACCTTAACACCTACGCCATGCCGGGAGCCTCTGCCAAAGCCCGCAACTGGCACCCCGAGCGGTCCCTGAGCCGGAGCGAGCGATTACCGAGTTGAGATCGGTCCCCTCGCAGGAAAGGCCCAGAGGCCGCCGGGAAGCCCCGGCGGCCTCTTTGTTTGTCCGAGCAACATCCCCGAGTCACAAGCACCGAGCTACTAGCAACCCCGAGCAGCAAGGCAAAACGACATAGAGCAAAACGACACCCGAAAGGAACGGGCACGATGTTCGCCTACAGCTGGACCGAAACCTGCGACGATGACTTGGACCTTGTACCGGCCGGCCGGTGGGAAGGCGCCGCCTGCCACGAACCCTCAGGCTCGTTGACGGCACTTTTCTTCTCGGATGAGATCCCCGACATTGATCTTGCCAAGGCGATCTGCGCGACCTGTCCTTTGAGGGCCCCTTGCCTGGCAGGTGCGCAAAGCCGTCGTGAGCCGGCGGGTGTTTGGGGCGGTCAGTTGTTCGTTGACGGTCGTATCGTCCTCGAGAAGCGCAAGAGAGGCCGGCCTCCCAAAGTCGCCCGCCGAGCCGAGCCCTTCGTCGCAGCGGTAGCATGAGCTCCTAAGAGAAGTGGACCGGGCGCTTAGCTCAGTTGGAAGAGCGCCGCCCTTACAAGGCGAAGGTCGCGGGATCGAGGCCCGCAGCGCCCACTTCTTCCTGAAGGGCTCCTAAAAAATTCTGGCGCGAGCCGACAAATTGTACTTTGGCGCGGCTATGAACTACAATCGCGTATTGGTTCCGCTACAAACGTCGCGGTCAGGATCCGAAAGGGGAATGCAGAGTGGCCCGAAGGCAGGTTGAAGTCGTTACATGCGACCTCGAGGACGGTGATGTTAGTGCTGCTGAATCGCTGACCTTCAGCTTTGGCGGCAAGACCTATGCTCTCGATCTTTGCAAGAAGCATCTCGACGAGGTTAGGGGGACATTAGAGCGTTTCGCGGCTGTCGGGCATTCAACTGCCGGCCGGGGTGGCCGTGGCCGCCGTCGTGCTACTGCTGCCGGGCGTGCTCCTCGCGCCGCGAAGAAGGTCGCAGCTCCTCGGGGTGAATCGCAAGCCGCCATTCGCGAATGGGCACGGGCCGCCGGTTATGCGGTGGGCGACCGCGGGCGCATACCAGCTGAGGTGCGGGGTGCTTACGATGCGGCGCAGTCAAAGGGCGGCCGTCGCCGCTGAGGCTTTATCGCCCGGGCCGTTTGGCTCAGCCGCACCGCCGGGGGCTAGTTGGTCACCGTGGGTTAGCTGACCGCCTTGCTCAAGCCCCGGTCATGCTCAAGTCCAGGTCTTGCTCTAGCTCCGGGCGCGAGTTGCCGTGATGGCAATTCCCCTGATTGCCGCCGCGAGGAGAGGCCCTGTCGATGGTGCTTACATCCTCGGGCAACCAGTTGTCAGCCCCTGCCGGTGGCACTTTGGGACTACATACCCTAGGCGTAAGGTATTTGGTCCAAAGCCCGGTAGCGGTCTCCAGACCGCGCGCCTCGCTGGTGTAGGGTTGCCTCTGGTTAGAGGGAGGGCCTGTGCTGCTGGTCCTCTCTGGTCAAACGGAGGCCTATGAAACTCGCCGTACCAAAAGAAACGAGTGCCGGGGAGCAACGCGTGGCGCTGGTGCCCGGCGAGCTTGCGCGTTTGCGAGCAATTGGCATCGACGTCGCTGTCCAGTCCGGGGCTGGGGAGGCCGCCCTCTACCCAGACCGGGATTACGAAGAAGCGGGTGCCTCCCTGTACCGTGAGGTCCGTGAGCTTTACCAGGGCGCGGACCTGGTGGCCAAGGTGCGGGCACCGGCCCCGGAGGAAGCGCAGCTCTTGCCCGAGGGGGTTTCCCTGCTTAGTTTCTTGGCGCCCTCTGCCCATCTCGACCTGGTCCGGGTGCTGGCGCAACGCAAAGTGACTGCCTTTTCCTTTGAGCTGCTCCCCCGCATAAGCCGGGCGCAGGCCATGGACGCGCTTTCATCCCAAGCCACCGTGGCCGGTTACAAAGGGGCGCTTATCGCTGCTAACCGGCTCTTCAAGTTTTTCCCGCTCTTCATGACGGCTGCCGGCACGGTGCCACCGGCGCGGGTCTTAGTGATGGGGGCGGGGGTAGCAGGGCTGCAGGCTATCGCCACCGCCCGCCGCCTCGGCGCCGTTGTCAGCGCGTACGACGTAAGGCCCGCGGCGAAAGAAGAG
>JAKAWM010000102.1 GCA_021827285.1 Actinomycetes bacterium
GTCTGGCAGCGCCTGCTTGCCCTCACCGCCGCCATCTGGCACAACCAGAACACGCACCAACCCGTGCTCCGGTCGCTCGTCGCCTACGACCACTGAGCCGACCCCTTGGAACTAATCATCTAGAAGCTGGCTGTCTTTCACGACAAGGAGGTCCCACTGTTTCTCCGGTCTGTAGTAGCCGGGAAGCTCCACGGCAGTGCCGGCGTGCACGTGGTGGAGGTCGAGGCCAGCGTGAACGATGATGTCGGTAAGGAGCACCTCGATTGCTCCCATCTGCGTCCCGCCCGTAACTGCACCTCGTGTGCCAGCATCAACCTTTCCTGCTTTCCGCTGTTTTTCCAGCTGGTGCTCGCGGGCTTCCCAGAAGGATTTGACGGCCTCCCTGAACCTGTTGTCCAGTTGGTCTAACACCCGAGCAGCTCGCCAGCGTCGTGGACGCCGTAGGCGTCGATCGCTGCCTTGGTGGCCAGGTCAACGTCACGGGAGCGGAATGCTTCAACCAGCAGGCCGCGCAGTGCGGGGTCTAACGAGGATGGTTTTGGTACCCGTACCTGACGTAGGTACTGAGCCTGAAAGCGCAGGGTACCGCCGCGCATGCGCACGCTGTAGGCCTCGATGAACAATTGAGCTACCCGGGAAAGCAGTAAGCCTCCCAGTACTTCCAAGTCCCAACAGTCAGACGTTAGCCAGTACAGGTTGTGGTGGGGATAGGTCGTGCCGCTATCGAGCGTCGGGTTGCTAGTCGCCTTCATGTCGGGGAAGTACAGCTTGGCGCGAGAAGCCAAAGGGTGGTTCACCCGGTCGATCGTCCGGTACCAGTCTGTCGTCCTGCGCTGAGCGATGTTCCGCTTGGTTAGGACTGGTCGGTGCTGCTCCAGGTACGCCTCTAGCCTCGGGTACTCGCCCAAGGGGACAAGACGCCCATCCGGTAGCCAAGGGTTCACGAGGTAGTGGCCCGACCAGACGAGCTTTCCGGAGCGCGTGTCTGCCGCCATTGCGAGCGGGAGTAGGCGGTCGGCCTCCACAAGGTCTGGGTCGACCGTGACGTACACCTCGTCTCGACCTGTGGCGACGCCGATGCCGACCTTGGTTGCCGTGTAAGGGTCTTCGAGCGTACTGAGGCGTCGTTCCAGCTCCCGCAGTACGGCGAGGCGGCCTGATTCGAGGGATGGCCACGGCCGGCTGCCGGTGAACCAGCCGTCCAAACGAGAGGCAGCAAACCCGGTCAGCTCCCGCCGGTGCCCGTCGGCCAGGTTGATAACCGCATCAGCCAAGTTCGTACCGTCTAGTTCCAAAGGTCCTGCGTCTCGTCCGGCCACCGCCACGATGGGGCGACCTTGGACCTGCTTACGCAAAACCGTTACTGCCGGGTATGCCGAGACCTCGTCCTCGAAAGCCGGGGCGTCGTGCATTTCCACTACCGCCTCGACGCTGCACGTGTCACCGATAAGACGGCGAAGCTCGGCTCCGTACGAGGACCGCATCCATCGATCAGCGCAGATGAAGGCCAGCACGCCGCCTTTTCGTAGCTGGCGGACGCCGGCCTCTATGAAGCCGACGTACAGGTCGCCACGTCCCTGCATTGTCTGGTAGCGCCTGCGGTAAAAGTCGAACAGGCCAGTAGGCAGGTCGTCATAGCGTATGTAGGGCGGGTTACCGATCACGAAGTCCGCTTCGCGATCGGTTTGTGAGCCAACCAAGTAATCGTCCACCGTGACCCATTGGTGAGCGATCCTCGCGGCCTGGTTGCGGGCGACGCCCGAACGCGCCAGCTCGTTGGTGGCGGCTTGTCGTGCCTGGGTCGCCGAGGCCTCGTCCAGTTCGTAGGCGCGCAGTGCTCCTCGTGCATCGCTCAGCGGTCGCCCGTGTGAAAGAGCGGATGCGAGAAGGCGGCGTGCCATCGCGACTAGAAAGGCGCCGTCTCCGGCGGCTGGCTCGACCGCGTACTTGCCGGCAAGGTCTTCACCGGCGCGGTAGCCCGCCAGGTCCAGGATCAGCTCGACCACCCACGGTCGCGTGTAGACAACACCTTTCGGTTCGGGCACATGTCCAGTGAGGTCGATGACGGGTTGTCGGGCCACAGCGCCGTTGCCATCGAAGTCCATGACTTGTTGCTGTGGTCTCACTGGGCCAACCTCGCTCGTTTCCCGGCGGCGGCGCGCCGCACGCGCACTGGTTGGTGACTGATCCTACGGGTAACCAACGACGGCCACAGGGATGGTCTCGGGAGGGCGCCAAGCCTCCGACACAGACCGACTAGGGCTTGTCTCATCTCCGTCGCCCTCTGTGCGCGCCGCACCTCGGGGCTCAGCGGCCGCTCAATGCGCCCCCAAGGGCACCCTTCGGCGCACCTGGTGCGTGGCCGTTGACCAGCTCCTTTAGTTTTCAAGCCATGTCAAGAAAAGTCCCAGATTACGTTCGCATCCTAGGCTGGTCTCTCCAGCAGCTCCAGCGGCAGATCGCATACGACCGCCTACTGGAGCGTCTCTACCTTGTCGATGACGGATGGATCGTGAAGGGCGCGACGGCCCTCCTCGCCCGCGATCTCGGTATGCGCGCCACGATCGACGTCGACGTCTACCGCGCCAGGGCGGCCGAGGCCGCCGAGGCCGACCTTCGCGAAGCCGTGCGCAGGGACATCGGCGACTGGTTCAGGTTCGAGGTCGGCCGCTGGATGATCAGCATCGCGTCAACCCTTGACGACGCCCTGCGGATCGTCCGTCCCTGCTTGGACCCGCTGCTCGATGGGACGGCACCGGGCACCTGGCAACCAGAGGCTGCCAAGTGGGAGAAATGAAGTCGGGAGCCGACCGCAGCGACACTCCTGATCGCCGGCTGCGAGCTTTGCTGGCGGTCACCCGTGGCCTGCTGCCGCCTCGTGCCTGGCGAAGCCCGCCAGGGTAAGGCCCGTCTCGCGCTCGACCACGCACCGCAGCTCGACCGACTGGAGGGTGGCTCCAAGAGCCGGCATGTGTTCGATCGCCGACTACGCGCTCATGCGGGTGCGCCGCGGGTCCTGGACCGTCCGTCGTTCTGTGCGAGCCCGAGCCCTTGGATGACGGACCGGTGGGTGCTAGCTGAAGTTGCCGCGCTCCATACGGGTACTTCGGCCGGCCAACGAGTCTATCGGGCAGGTGAACCGGGTGGTAAGGGGCATACCTCTTAGGTGGCCGCCACGGTGAAGTTACGATCGCTGTGGTTGTAGGCGCACCGGGCTCGCCGCGAGAGAAGGGAGAATAATGATGGCTTCCGATGGAGGCTCCGAGGCCGAACCCCGGGTCGCGGTTGTGACGGGTGGCTCGCGTGGGATCGGCCGCAGCGTGGTCGAACAGCTGGCGGGCGACGGCTTGAACGTGGTCGTCGTGTACGCGTCCAACAAGTCGGAGGCCCAGGCCGCGGTGGCCGCCGTCGAGAGCCGGGGTGCAGCTGCGATTGCGTTCGGTGCCGACGTCGCCAACGAACAGGCCGTCTCCGAGCTGTTCGACCAAGCGGAGCGAACCTTCGGTGGAGTCGATGTCGTCGTCAACGCCGCCGGGATGATGGCGCTCGCACCGCTGGTCGACTTCGATCTTGCCGTGCTTGATCAGATGCACCGCACGAACATTCGCGGCACCTTCGTCGTCGATCAACAGGCCGCTCGCCGAGTCCGGAAGGGCGGTGCGATCATCAACTTCTCTTCCTCGGTGATCGGCCGCATCGTGCCCACCTACACGGGCTATGCCGCCAGTAGGGCCGCCGTGGAGGCCATGACGTTCATCCTGGCCCACGAGCTGCGCGGCCGGGATGTCACCGTGAACGCGGTGGCCCCGGGGCCAACCGCCACGGACATGTTCTTGGACGGCAAGGATCAAGAGACACTCGATCGCTTTGCCAACGCGGTCCCTCTCGAACGGCTGGGGACTCCCGAAGACATAGCCCCCGTGGTCGCCTTCCTCGCCAGTCCCGCCGGGCACTGGATCAACGGCCAGACGATTCGGGTGAACGGCGGAATCAACTGACCATCGAAGAACCTCGGCGAGACGGAAGGGTTGGACGTGATCGTCCACAACGTCGCCGGCTCGCTTTCAGGACTGGCCGACGCGGTCACGCCCGAACAGCTAGCGGAGATGTACGGCGTCGAGGAGCCCGTGCTCCGATTGGGGCACAGCAACAACCATGGCGCTTCGCTCAGCAACGTCGTGGCCTAAAAGCGCCGGCCCTTGACGGCCATCGGGCGAAATGCCCGACGGCAACCGGCTCAGAGTAGTACTACTTGGGAAAGGCACGATCGTGCCGGATGTTCACTCCGGGGCTCAAGAGCGGTGGGCACTTGTCAGCTATCGGCACGATCGTGCCGGTTTCAGCATCGACACGCCCTCAGCCTGCGATCCGGGTAGATATCGGCACGATCGTGCCTGTGCGAGGTGGCGCTCGTCGCCCGGCTACGGTATTCTGGCCAAATCGGCATGATCGTGCCGGCTGAGAGCTCTGAGAGACTGAGGGTCATGGACTTGGGAGAAGCAGTGGTGAGAAGGCGCAAAGCGCTGCACCTCGGCCAAGACGAACTGGCCGAATTGGCCCAGGTGTCGCCGCGCTTCGTCCGCGCTCTTGAACACGGCAAGCCCACAGCTCGGTTCGACAAGGTTGTCGCCGTCCTCGACGCCCTCGGACTGGAGATCGACCTTCGCGTGCGCCGACCGTGACCAGCATCGATGGGGACCGGCTACAGGCCACCAACGTGGCCGACGTCTACAAGGGCGGCCGGCTGGCGGCGAAACTCACACGCCGCGAGAGCAGCACTGAATTCGCTTATCTTCCCGAGTACCTCCAAGACGGCATTGCGGTCGCCACTACCCTGCCGCTTTCAGATAGCCCTCGCATTACTCCGGCGGGCGCCGTGCCGGCCTTCTTCGCTGGGTTGCTACCCGAGGGGCGCCGGCTGTCGTACCTGCGCCGGGCCATCAAGACCTCCGCTGATGACGAGCTCGCCTTGCTGCTGGCGGTGGGAAGGGACACGATCGGCGACGTCCAGGTCGTCCCTGAAGGCGAAGTGCCAGCCGAGCCAGAATCGTTGGTCCGGGTCGAGCGTTCCTTCGCCGAAGTGCACTTCGGCGACCTGCTAGCTGAAGCCGGGATGATCGACCCAGTGGCACTACCGGGCGTTCAGGACAAGGTCTCGGCCCGGATCATCTCAGTCCCCGTGGGCCACGCCTCAAACCGCTACATCCTCAAGATCGACCCGCCCGAGTACCCGCACGTAGTTGAAAATGAGGCCTACTTCCTTGGCGTCGCCCGGGCGATGAAGATGCCTGTGGCGGACGCCGAGGTTGTTCGCGACGCCGACGGTCGCCCCGGGTTGCTTGTTCGGCGCTTCGACCGCATCCGCGGGCCGACCGGCGAAGCGTTGCCGTTGGCCTGCGAGGACGCCTGCCAGCTCCTCGACCGATGGCCCTCCGACAAGTACCGCGTTACTTCCGAGGAGGTGGCTACTGTCATAGGCCATCGCTGCTCGGCGAGCCTGCCTGCACTACGGGATGTGTTCCGCCAACTGTGTTTCGCCTGGCTCACCGGCAACGGCGACGTACACGCCAAGAACCTCTCGGTGCTGCGCGATCCCGACGGCGAATGGAAGGTAGCCCCCGCCTATGATCTCCCCTCGACCGTGCCCTACGGCGACAGGTCACTGGCTTTGTCCCTTGGTGGACGAACGACCGGCTTGGCCCGTCGTCGCTTCTTCGACTTCGCGGCGGGCATTGGCCTACCGGAGCCGGCCGTCGTCCGGGTCATCGAACAGGTCCTGGCAGGAACGGACGGGGTGATCGGTGACCTTGAGAACGGCGCCATTCCCCTCCGGGCCGAGGCCGTGAAGTCGACCATCAAGGAGTTGCGCTTCCGTCGCCGTCAGATGGCATCTGTCTGATCACATCCTTTGCCGCCCGAGGCCGCTTGCGCATTGACGGCGTCCTTGTCATTCGGAAGCACGACACGACATGAAGTGCTTCATTGGGGCAAGGCAGCCCTGCGTGTGCACGGGTGCTGTTACTGGACAACCAGGGCACCTAATGCCGCACCTTGACATCCCTGCCGTTGGACTGCCCAGGTCGCGAAGTTGCCGTCCCCTGTACTGATGGGCCGTCCAGAACGGGTGTGGCCGTAGACCTTGGGCTCAGTCATGGTCCGAGCAGCCTCCGGAACTTTGCGCGCTCGGCATCGCGTGGAGGACCAACGGGCCACCCTCGGCCGCGGTCATGACGACGACCTCGCGCAGGTTGCCGGCAGCGTCTGGGCCGATGACGAGGCCGAAATGCTGACGCCATAATACGCGCACGGGTCGTGCGCCTATTCTGACTAACACTAACTGGCCAGGAGCTGCTGGACTCGTTGGTGCGAAAGCCCGAGCATGTCAGCGGCGTCCCGCACGCTGAGGCTGCCGTCTCTTACCAATGCGCGCGCTGCCTCACGGGTGGCGGCGGAGGCAGCCTCGACAACCGCCTGCTCGGCGAAAGCGGCGACCATGGTGCCGGAGCTGGCCAGGTCCCTGCGTGGTCGTCGTGCTCGGGGCCGCCTTTCGCGGCCACGTGGGGGGGCGTACAGGAGCCACTAGCGAAGTGACCTGCAAGGCCGTATAACCCTGGTGTGGTCGAGACCGTCACTCCAAGACCCTCACTCCGAGACCACCGCCTTTAGGACATCGAGCTTCGCGGCGCTACGACCGGGCAGGATGGCCGCAGCCACGCCGGCCAAGCTGGCGAGCACGACGATCACGACGAGGCTCGTCACGGGAAGACTGAACTGGCCGATGCCTTGGTCGGCCGAAGCCTTGATCAAAGCCCAGCCGAAGAAGATGCCGATTGCCAACCCTAAGACCGTGCCCTGAAGGGCGATGATCACCGACTCCCATCTGATCGACGACCGCAACTGGGCGCGCGTCATACCCACCGCTCGCAGCACGCCGAGCTCACGGGTCCGCTCGAAGATCGACAGTGCCAGAGTGTTGGCGATCCCGAGCAAGGCCATGAGGACGGCGAGCCCGAGGAGCACGTATATAAGCGACAGCAGCTGGTTGATCGCCTGGGCCTGCTCGGCCTTGAAGTCGGCACGGTCGAGGACCTTGGCTCCCGGGTAGGCCGAAGCGACCTTCTTCAGGGCGTCGAGCGCCTGGAGGTTGCTCGCCGAAGGGGCTTTCTTGATGTAGATCTGCGTGTCGTAAACGTTGGAGAAGTTGGCGTCGTAAGCCTTCATGCCGAGGACGTAGTTACCCGCGGGCTGGTTCTCTCCGTAGATCATCGCCACCCGCAGGTGCTGCGGCCCGGTGTCCTTGAAGATGACCGGGATCTGGCTCCCGATGTGAAGGTGCTTGTCTTTGGCCACGTCTTTGTACACCGCAATGCTCCTGGCGCCGAGGTCAGACGGCTTGCCCTGGAGGGGCTTAACATCGAAGAGCTGGAACGCGGTCGAAGGGTCGACCCCTAGGAGTGCCTGCACAGAACCCTCGATCTTGGCGGTACCCATCCGGACGCCTGTGGCGGCCTTTACTTCTGGCAGGCCGTTCAACCGCTGCGCCAGGCTCGGGTCGATCCCGCCGGCGTAGCCTGCGCCAGAGTCGATGATGTAGTCGCCGGTGAAGGCCCGGTCGAGCGTGGCGTCGATGGAGGCCTTGGTCGAGGCAGCGAAGATGGAGATGAAGGCGACAAGGCCCACCCCGATCATGAGGGCAGACGCGCTGACGGCGGTGCGTTTGGGGTTACGGGTCGCGTTTTCCTTTGCCAGGCGCCCCGTTACACCCCGGAGGCGGGGAAGGGGCCAGCCAATAGACCGCGAGAGCGGGAGGGAAACGGTGCGGCCAAGTATGGAGACGCCAAAGAAGACGAGCACGGCGCCGATACCTACGACCGCCAAGGCATTGGACGGGTGGGCGAACAAGCCGGTAAAGAGCCCGGCGACGCCGGCACAGGTAACGGCGATCCCGACTATGACCCGCTCTTTGGACCCGTAGCCCGAGCTGCCTGCCACGACATCGCGCATGGCCGCAACAGGGGGGACCTTGCCTGCCTTGCGCGCCGGCGCGTACGCCGACATCAAAGTCACACCCACTCCGGCGAGCAAGCTCACCAGAACTGTTCGCCAATAGAACGCGACGCCTCCCGCCGGTATCGCGAGCCCCATCGCAGCGAGCAGCCCCTTCAGACCGATTGCCACAGCGACACCGAGGCCGAGGCCGATGATCGAGGCGATGAGCCCGACCGCGAAGGCCTCGACGAGGACGCTACTCAGCACTTGGCGCCTCGCGGCACCGAGCGCTCGCAAGAGCGCGTTCTCC
>JAKAWM010000103.1 GCA_021827285.1 Actinomycetes bacterium
CGTCGCCCTGGCCGTTAGAGCTGAACGAGGCCCAGGCGTGGGTGGCGAGCCAGGCCGAGCCGAATAGAGCGAGGTCGCCCACGCCGGCCCAACAGGCGAGCAGGGTAGGGCTGAAGACGCGGGCGCGCGGGACGGCATGTCGTGCGGGCCGGGCGTGCCGGGCGGGCTCGGCCGAAAGGACCCAGAACACGACACGGCGGACGCGTCTGCGCCTGTCCAGGCTGTGGCGGTGGGGCCTGTTCATGGAGAGGCCGCCGTGCAATTGACGAGGGTGCCGTAGAAGTAGGAGGGGGCATTCCGGGTGCCACCGTTTCGGGCGAGGCGACAGGAACGGCGGTCGTGGCGGTGCTTGGCCTGCTCGACGACTTGGGCCACCAAGGTCGAGGTGCTCCCAGCGAAGTCCGTAGCCGGGCTCTTGTAGATGGCCTCGATCAGGTTGGTGCCTGCCGCCAGGGACGAAGTCGACCAGCCCGCCCGGCCTTCGGTGCCGAGGTTGGCCGAACCGAGAAGGACCGGGGACGGGCAGCGGGCCGAGGTGCACAGGTAAAAGCTCACGGCCCCGGTGGGCTTGTTCGGCTCTCTCACCGTAGGGGTGACGGTGGCAATGAAGGCGACCCTCTGGTCCTCGCTGGAGGGGTTGGGGAAAGAAGCCAGGGCCGTGGCCGTGGTGTCGGTGTAGGTGCCGGTACCGGAATACACGAAGTTGAAAGTGGCGGACTCGCAGTTGTCCTGGTTGGCACCGTCGTCGACGAGGGTGATCGGCTCCGCAACGCTGGCCACGCCAAGCGCCGGCACCACAAGCGAGCCGGAGAAACTGGACTTAGAAAGATCCAGTTCGGCAGTGCTGCACGGAGGCAGGGCCGGGTCTCTCGGTTGGGTGGTCAATGTGACGCCGACGACGCTGAGGGAGCTGACCGTGATGGGCACGTGAAGCAGGTCGTGAGCCGTGTAGACGAGGCAGCGCCGCACGCCCGGGTAAAGCTGAACGGTCGGGCCGGAGCAGGCCGGGTAGGCTGTGACGAGGCTGGTGATCCTGAAACCCTTGCCCCCCCTGATAGGGAAGCAGGCGTTCGATGTCCCCGGCACGGCGACGGCAGCCACGACCGCTCCGGCGACGACGAGGGGCACTCCAAAGCCCACCTTCGCCCTGGGTAGCAGATTGCGAAACTGCCTCACGTTCCTTCTTCCTTCATCGCGCTGATCACATAAACCGCGCCATCGCGGGCGGGCCGAGCCAGCGACCAAGCCCACGTCGTTACGCCGCACTCAACTTGGCCGTAGCCTCGACCCTTTCTCGCTCCGCCAACACCTGATAACCACTCGGGCTGGCAGCCGGGCCACGGGGATCTGCCCTGTAACCCGGCCCCAAGTCTCGTATCTTGAAGAGTGCTGACGCGGCTTCCCGCTAACTGGCAGCGAAGGTGAGGCCCAAGCTGACGCCTTGGCAGGCGTCCTGCGAACCGGAAGTGTCAGTCATCGAGATGCTGCCAGAGCCGGGAACGGTTATCCCTGGGGCGATGCTGCCGCCGCTCCACGTGTCGCCCGTAGTGGTGAACCAGCTGGCGTAACAACCGGTTATGTCATTCCCCGAAGAGTCCTCGGCGTAGCCATTGTTCGGGTCCTTCGTCACCGAGATCGTAACCGTGTGGAGCGCTTCGGTCGTCGATCCTGGGTTGTAGACGGTGAAGTTGACCGTCTGAGCCGGGCCGCCTGGATAGAGGTTGCCCGTGCCGGCGACATTGATCTGGACCGCCGGGATGTCAGCGCCAGCGCTGCTGCCGTAGGCACCGTAGTTGGCCGGGTTAGTGGCCCCGCACCAGACGTCAGTCGCTGAGAAGACACTCACTGTGGGGTTGATGCAGCTTCCCGCATCAACCCAGAAGCCCGACGAGGGCCCGGAGTCCGAAGTGTCGATCAACACAGTTCCGGGGTGAGGGTCGGTCCCCACTGAGATGTCGGACCCAGAGCTCGAGAGGGCGATGTTGAGCCCATCGGCCGCTCCCGTCGGGGTCGCAGAGAAACCAGCCGGTGCCGTTGGGTAGTTGGTCGTAGGGAACGAGATGCCGTAGGCGATCGTGGCCGGCAGCACGTCGAACATTCCGTTGAAGTTGAAGGTGATGTTGAAAGGCGTTGGTTGCCCGTTCCCCTGGATGGCCGGGATAGCAAACTCTTGGGTGTCCGTTGCGATGGGAGTGACGAGGTCGCTAGGTGAGTAGATGTTGAACGTGATCGGCCAATTCACCGCGGCTGGGTCCCAACTCCTCATTCCAACGACTACAGTGCTCAGCAGTTGATTACCTGCCGTAAGGTTGACCACGTTGCCGAATTGGCTGGCCTGAACACACTGCAGGCACTGGTCCTGGACGTAGCTGCCCAGAGCGATAGTGCTGTTATAGACTGTAACGCCAGTTTGGTTGATCACCAGCGGGGCGTTCTTGGCAACTTGCGCCGAGCCAGTGCCGCTTCCAGTGGTTGTGAAGTAAGCGTAGGCTACGCCGGCAGTAGTGAGAGCCACGACAGTCGCGACGGACGGGATGACATAGCGCTTTCTGAGGAAACGCGCCTTGATGGAATGCATAGGACTTCCTGGGTCGTATCGACTCATGTACAACTGGACGCGCCGGTTTCGCCATTAGCTCCCCGCAGCCCAGGGCGACCAGACTGAACAGACCGCGGATCAATACCTCGCGGCGAGGACGTTAGCGGGCGCGCATGATGGCCGGTAGAGGCCTACGCCCCAATGCGTACAAGACCGCAATCATGGAACTGATGGGGCGCGGACCCCCCCGCACGGTAATGGCTAGTTCACTTGGTGTGGGAGATTTGCTTCGGTTAAGCTGCGAATCCCAGCTTCGGCCAGCACCGGCACGTGCGGCTTTTCCACCACCACGAATACTTCGCCCACTACCTCGAGGTCGGCTATGCCCCGCGGCCCGCTATCGCCGACGCGTCCAACCCTTGATCAGGCCGGCTCCATGCCAAAGCGGGCCATCAAGGCTCGCTCCTCGTCGGTGCTGGGCGGCTCGGCGCGGCTCCACAGCTCGTGCAGCCCGGCGAAATACGCGTCCATGGCGGGGGCGTGGATGACGAGCAGTCGCGCCTCGAGCTCACCGGCGTTGCCGAAAGTGTGGGCCGTACCGCGCGGGACGAGCAAGAAGTGCTCTGGTCCCAAGGCCATATCTTGTCCTTCGATTACGACCACCACTTGGCCCTCGAGCACGAAATACGCCTCGGAGCAATTCGTGTGGCGGTGCGGGGGCGGGCGCCGCCCACCCGGCGGCAAGGTCCGCTCCATGAGCGACAGGTCGGCGTCGTCCTGCTCGGCTAGCGCCTTGAACAGCATGACACTGCCCCTGGCACTGAACGTGCGTAAGGCTTCGCCTCGCCCGAGAGCCTCTGGATGCGCCAGGGGGCCGGTATGGACTGGCGGGGTCATTGGGTCAGACGCCTGTCGCACATTGACGGCAGCCTAGGCTTCGATCAGCGCTACACGCCTCCAGCGCCTAAGGCGGGGGACGGCTGGCCGGCTCGCCTGCCGTTATGGACGACTGCACGGAGCGCGCTGATGGCCCGTACCGGGGCTGGTGGTGGCGAAGTGCCATAAAAGGCGACGTAGACCCGGCGCGAATCGTCGGGAAGCACGCGAGTGGTTACACGGGGGTCCTGTCCGGCGCGCAAGGCAAGACCGGAGAGGAGGCTGACACCCAGGCCGGCGGCGACCAAGGCTTGCACTGCTATGTAGTCGTCTGTTTCAAACGCGATGTCGGGGGTGAAGCCGGCTCGAGCGCAAGCAGCCAACAAGTGCGCACGGCAGCGCGCGCAGCCGGCGATCCAACGTTCACCCGAGTACGCGCCGATGCCACCGATCAGTCTGGCGCTGTGCTCGGCGGGAGCCACGAGGTGTATGGGGTCGTCGAACAAGGGGAGGACCGTCAGGCCTTTTCTGTTCCCCCGCCGCGCTGCTCACCTCGTTGGAATGAACGAACAACACTGCTAGGTCCACTTTCCCGTTTCGGAGGGCCTTTTGGGCCTCAAGGGGTTCGGCGTCGACCAGGCTCGGTGCGAGGGCGGGGTACTTGGCTGCACCACGAAATCTGGCATTTGTCCTATACGGCATCCGGGGGCAAGCTTCTCATATGGATCTGCCCTTCAGCCTCGCCGACCTCGATTACGCCACCGAGCTCGTCCATCGGAGCATCCACCCCACCCCCCAGCACCTTTGGCCGCTCCTGAGCGAGGCTGTCGGGGCCGAGGTTTGGGTGAAGCACGAGAACCACACCTTGACCGGAGCGTTCAAGGTCCGAGGCGGCCTCGTCTATGTTGACCGCTTGCTGGCGCGCCGGCCGGCGGTGCCGGGGATCGTGTCGGCGACCAGGGGTAACCACGGCCAAAGCTTGGCCTATGCGGGCCGCCGCGCCGGGCTGAACGTCACCATTGTCGTCCCGCATGGCAACAGCCCGGACAAGAACGCCGCCATGCGCGGCTTTGGGGCCACCGTGGTGGAGGCGGGGCACGATTTCGATGCCGCCCGAGAGCATGCACTGCGCTTGGCGCAAGGCGGAGGGCTCGAGCTGGTGCCGCCATTCCACCCTCACCTCGTGTTGGGGGTCGCCACGTACGCCCGAGAGCTGTTCCAAGCGGTCAGTGACTTGGACGCGGTTTACGTACCCGTGGGAATGGGCTCAGGGGCCTGTGGGCTCATCGGTGTGCGCGACCTCTTGGGCCTGGAGACCGAGGTGATCGGAGTGGTCTCCTCGGAGGCTCCTGCCGTCTACTTGTCGTTCCAAGCGGGCAAGGTTGTGACCACCGCCACGGCGGAGACCTTCGTCGATGGGGTAGCTTGCCGGGTACCTGACCGGGTCGCGGTGGAGCGGTTGCTCGCTGGCGCCTCGCGGATCGTCGCGGTCGGCGAAGAGGCCGTCGCAAACGCGATGCGCCTGCTCTTTACGACCACGCACAATGTCCCCGAACCAGCCGGTGCCATCGCCCTCGCCGCTCTGATGGCTGAGCGCCCCATGATGGCCAGCAAGCGTGTCGCCGTGATCCAAACCGGAGGCAATGCAGACTCGGCGGTGCTGGCCGAGGTTCTGAGTGGGAAGACCCCTGGGGTGGCCCACCCATCGTCGCAAGACGATCCCGACGGCGCCTCCACAGCATCGAGACCAGTGCGCTGACGATGGCGCCTCTGCCCTAGCCGACCAGGGCCACCACGTCCTCAGTTGGCAGCGGCCGGGCGAACAGGAACCCTTGGCCCTGGTCGCACTCGAGCCCGGCCAGAGCGTCAAGCTGGGTGCTGGTCTCGATGCCTTCGCCGACCACTGTCATCCCGAGGGCGTGGGCCATCGCCGTTACCGCGGCCACGATCTTGCGGTCGCGCGGTTCGCGGCCGATCTGGGACACGAAGCTGCGGTCGATCTTCAACACGTCGGCTTTCAGCCGCTGGAGGTGAGCGAGGGTCGAATAACCGGTCCCAAAGTCGTCGAGCGCAACGCGCACGCCGAGCTTCGACAGCGCCCCCAGCGTCCCTTGGACGTCGCCCCACTCGCCGGTGAGAGAAGTCTCGGTGATCTCCAGGCAGAGCCGGGCCGGCTCGACGCGGTAACGACGTACGGCCGTCGCCACGCGCTCAGCCAGGTCCAAGCCACCAAGCTCGCGCCCGGACACGTTGATGGCCATGGTGAAGTGTCCTGGCCAGCCAGGGCGCGCCATCCATTCGGCCAGCTGCCGGCAGGCCTCCTCGAGCACGAAAGAGCTGATCTGCACGATCAGCCCGTGCTCCTCGGCGAAGGGGACGAAGTCGTTGGGCGGGACGACGCCGCGTTCGGGGTGCTGCCAGCGAACGAGTGCCTCCACGCCGGCCAGAGAACGGTCCTCCAGGGAGAAAAGGGGCTGATAGGCAAGGAACAGCTCCCCGGCCTCGATGGCCCGGGACAACTCGGCCAGAAGGTGGCTCGTCCCGGTCGTAGCGCGGCGTGCGCCGTCGTACGGGCGCCAGCGGTCGCGGCCGGCCTTTTTGGCTTCGTACATGGCCTGGTCGGCCTCGTGGACGAGCGCTTCGGGCGCGGCCAACGGGTCGGCCGTGACGACCACGCCGGCACTGGCAGTGACGGAAAGGTTCCGGCCGCCCTCCACGTAAGGAGCCGCAATCCCCCGGATGAACCGCTCGGCGAGGCGGCCGGCGTCGTCATGGTCGCCAAGCGCACCGCACAGCACAACGAACTCGTCGCCGCCTAGGCGGGCTACTGTGTCGCCTGGACGGGACAGGGCGCGCAGCCTGCGACCGGCCTCGGCCAGGACCTGGTCGCCGGCATCGTGGCCGAAGCTATCGTTCACCTCCTTGAAATGGTCGAGGTCTACGAACACAATGGCCAGCCGTCCGGTCCCGCGCCGCATGGCGGCCAGGGCCTGGGACAGGCGGTCCATGAAGGCGGCCCGGCTGGCTAGGCCGGTCACCGGGTCGTGCGTGGCTTGGTAGTCGAGAGCCTTCTCTGCCCGGATCTGCGCGGTCACGTCCCGGCTGATCCCGAAGGTGCCGATAACTGCGCCCCGCTCGTCCCGGAGGGGCATCTTGGTGGTAGAGACCCAGGCGCTGGCCCGATCTCGGAAAGTCTCCTGCTCCAGCTTCCCGACGATGGGCTCCCCCGTCCGGATGATGTACTGCTCGTCCTCGAAGGCGGCCCTGGCGTGCTCCTCGCTGAAGAAGTCGAAGTCAGTCTTCCCGGCGATCTCTTCTTCGGTACAAGCGGGAGCTTCTGCCTCTATCCAGCCCTGGCTGACGAAGAGGAAACGGCTCTCGAGGTCCTTGAAGTACACCCTCTCGTAGGCGTCGGGGTTAGCCATGAGGTTCCGCATACAAGTGAGCCTCAGGTCGCGCTGCTCCGGTCTCTGCTCCACCAACCAGCTTCCCTGTATCTCAGCGCGGCTCATCGCCTCTCCTTGAGAACCATCGCCATATCGGCTGGCCGGGCTGGGGTCTTAGGATGCGGTTCAAAGTCCTCACCGGTTGGACGCAGGAGAAAGGAGCGGCCGGCATCCCGCTATCGTTTGCGCGCCTTGGCCTGCTCGCCTTGAGGTCCACGGGGTGGCACGAACTAACCTCGGCAGCTATATGCCAGGGGCCGACCAGTTAGCCACGGTGCGTGTCCTCTCCCCGGAGGACGCCGCTTATCTTGACAAAGTCCGCCGCGCGACTGGCCGGTTGGCCGTACGCGACATGCCGCCGGACGACGTCCGGGCAGCCCTGGAAGGTGCCCGCGACGTGGCTACCTTCAATGTCGAGGTACCCACCGAGAGCACCCGCAGGGAGGTCCGGGTCGCAAAGGAGGTGGTCAAGCGAGCAGCGGGCTGGTACCTGCGTTACCTGGCCGAGCAGTTGAACGCCTTTGCTGGCGCCATGACCCGCCTGGGTGAGTCCCTGACCACCAGGGTGGAGGGCGCGGAGGCCCGGCTCGACCAACTGGCCGCCCGGGTAGACGCTCTGGAGGCGCAAGCTTCCCCCAAGGGCGTGGCGACCCCCAAGGGCGTGGCGACCCCGCCAAAGGCGCCAAAGGCGGGCAACCGAGAGGTTCGATCGAAGGACATGAGCGCCCCGCCCAGAGCGGTAGATGTGGTAGTTAAGGCCAAGGGTGAGGTTTCGGGAGCCTCAGCGGGCCGAAGTGCGCCCGGCCGCTCACCCGGCCGGCGGCCGCGTCAAAATCAAAGTGGAGGTAGGTAGTGAGGGTCGATCAGTACATCCCCACCTTCGCTCCCCACGACGCCATCGGCAACCACACGCTACAGGTGCGCCGGACGCTGCGCGAGGCCGGGTATGAGTCTGAGATCTTTGCCGAGAACACCCTCCCTCCCCTCCAGCCCGAGGCCCGTCCCTACCTACAAGACACGAGACGTCACGGCGAGGACCGGCTCCTGCTGTACCAGTCGTCGACCAGTTCGCCTATGGCTGCGTGGCTCATAGCCCGGGCCCGCAGGGGCGAGGAGCTGCTGTCCAACTACCACAACATGACCCCGGCTGAGTTCTTCGCCCGCTGGGAGCCGGCGGCCTCTCAGTCGATGGCTCGGGGCCGGGAGGAACTGGCCGCTATGGCCCCGGTCGTCGGCCTGGCGATGGCCGACTCGCCCTACAACGAGACCGACCTGCGGGAAGTTGGCTACCGCAACACCACCGTCTGCCCGCTCCTGGTGGACCTCGACGAGTACCACCAGCCTCCTGACCCGAGTACGCTCGACCGCCTCCGTTCCCGTCGCCAGGCCAAGGGGGCGGGCGCCCAATGGC
>JAKAWM010000104.1 GCA_021827285.1 Actinomycetes bacterium
TCGCTCGTCGTCTCGCACCAACCCGGTCAGGGCGGAGGTGACCGTACGCGACCCACTGGCGCGCACCCCCCGTATGGTCATGCACGTGTGCTCGGCTTCCAGGACCACGCCGGCACCGCTCGGCCGGAGCGCGCTCACCAACCAGTCCGCCACCTGGGTGGTGAGCCGCTCTTGCACCTGGAGGCGGCGGGAGAAGTGGTCCACGACCCGGGCCAACTTGGACAGCCCGAGGAGCCGCTCACCGGGCAGGTAACCGACGTGGGCCACCCCGGAGAAGGGTAGGAGGTGGTGCTCACAAAGGGACGAGAACGGGATGTCCCGGGCCACCACCAGTTCGTCGTAGCCCTCATCGTTAGCGAAGGTGGTGGCTTCGAACGGCTGCGGGCTAAGCAGTTCAGCGTACGCCCTGGCTACTCGGGCTGGAGTTTCGGCCAGGCCGTCCCCCGGGCGGTCTACACCGAGGGCGTCGAGTAGGTCAGCTACGGCCTGCGTAGCCCGGGACAATTCGATGCCTCGGCTGGGTAGTCCGACCGGGCCAGGCTGGTCCCGCGAAAGCGCTAAGAACTTGGGCGTCTTCTTCTCCGGGCGCGGCTCGAAACGTCGTCTGACACCTACTAGGGACTCGTTCGGGGGCATGACGAGACGTTACCGGCCCTCGTCGGGGGCAACGTCCGGCCTCAGCCGTGGGCGTCGGACATCGGTGAAACCGCAGTTGACGCGATCGAAGCTACGCCCGGCTCGGCCCCGGGAGGGGCTCCCCACCCATCCTTGGGGGGGGCCAGGCGGCGCTTATGACGGCCCTGGTCGGCCAAGGGCTGGGGGAGGGTAACCCCGACGCTTATTTCCCGGGGCCGGTTCCTGCGGCATAACCGCATGTTGTGTAACCGGGGCTGTCCCGTGCGAGGCCTCTCGGTTCGGTGGTGCCAGTCACGATAGCCTTGATGAAGGGTTACGGGGTCGGTGGTGTCGCCATGAGCGGCGCGCCCGTCCCTCTGAAAGCAGGACTTTGACCTTGGAGGTGAGCCAGTCATGAGAATCGATTACCGGCACGTTTTCCCAGAGGCCATGAAGGCCATGTCGGGCTTAGAGGAAGCAGTGCACCAAGGCAGCCTGGAGCCCGGCCTGCTCGAGCTAGTAAAGCTGCGAGCCTCGCAGGTGAACGGCTGCGGTTACTGCGTGGACATGCACACCAAAGACGCCAGGGCTATGGGCGAGGAGGAGCAGCGCCTCCACCTGGTGACGGTGTGGCGCGAAGCCCCGTGTTTCTCGGCTCGGGAACGAGCCGCCCTGGCCTGGTGCGAGTCCCTCACCCGGCTTCCCGACAACGACGTGCCCGAATCCCTCTTCGAGGAGGTATCGAGTTGCTTCAGCCCCGACGAGATAGTGGCTCTCACCCTGGCCGTGGTGGCGATAAACGGCTGGAACCGCTTTGCTGTGTCGCTTCGCTCCCCGGTCGGCAGTTACGTCTCCCACCGCCAACCTCGCGTCGGTGCACCGTGAGCGCGCCGCGCCCGGGAGGCGTCGTGGGCCGTATCCTCGCCCTTTGACCGAGCGCGAGCTCACCGTGGTTACGACGGCAGGAAGAACCGTTACCGCTGAGCACCGGCGTCTGCGCAAGACGACCAGGGTCAGCGCCGGCGAATGGAAAGAGTGGGGACCGTACTTGAGCGAACGCGCTTGGGGCACGGTAAGGGAAGACTACAGCGAGGACGGTAACCCGTGGAGCTACTTCCCTTTCGACCACGCCCGGTCTCGCGCTTATCGTTGGGGCGAGGACGGGCTCGCGGGCATATGCGACCTACGCCAGCGACTGTGCTTAGCGCTCGCGCTGTGGAACGGACGCGACCCGTTCCTGAAGGAGCGGCTCTTCGGGCTAACGAACACCGAGGGTAACCATGGGGAGGACGTCAAGGAGTACTGGTGGTACCTTGACTCAACTCCGACCCATTCCTGGATGCGATGGCGCTATCACTACCCCCAAACTGCGTTCCCCTACGACCGGCTGTTGGAGGAAGGCTCTAAGCGAGGAAGTGCTGACCCTGAGTTCGAACTGCTTGACACCGGCGTGTTCGACGACAACCGCTATTGGGCAGTCACGGTCGATGTCGCCAAGGCCAGTCCTCTCGACCTGTGCGTGGTGGTCCGGGCTGTGAACGTCGGGCCTGGGCGTGACGCTCTCCACCTCTTACCGACCGTGTGGTTCCGCAACACGTGGTCGTGGGGATTAGACGGCACCCGCCCCAACATCCGCGCGACAGGAGGTGGCCTCTTGGCAGAGCATGCTGGCTTGGGGGCTTGGGGCCTGGCCGTTGGCCCCGGTCCAGACGGGGCACCGCCCCGGCTCCTGTTCTGCGAGAACGAGACCAACTTTGCCCGCCTGTTTGGCACCGCCAACACGACACCCTACCCAAAGGACGGCATTGGCGACCATGTGGTCCACGGGGCGACCACGGTGAACCCTGCACAACAGGGGACCAAGGCGTCGGCCTGGTACCGGCTTGTCATCGCCCCAGGCGAGAGCGCCGAGTTGCGGCTCCGGTTGCGGGCCGGTGCCGCTCCCGATGAGGTCGACTTGGGCCCGGGCTTTAGGCGGGTCCTGACCAAGCGCCGGGCCGAGGCCGACAGGTACTACGCTGCCATCATCCCAGCCGGGACGTCAGCCGAAGAAGCCATGGTGGTCCGCCAGGCGGCAGCAGGGCTGCTCTGGAACAAACAGTTCTACCATTATGACGTCGACCTCTGGCTGAAGGGCGACCCGGCTGGCCCACGTCCACCCGAGCGCAGGAAGACTGGCAGGAACGCAGCCTGGCGCCATCTCAACAACGAGGACGTGCTTTCCATGCCCGACAAGTGGGAGTACCCCTGGTACGCGGCTTGGGACTTGGCCTTTCACTGTGTCGCCCTCGCTCACCTAGACCCCGAGATGGCCAAGCACGAGCTCAGCTTGCTGTGCCGCGAGTGGTACATGCACCCCAACGGCCAGCTGCCCGCTTACGAGTGGGGCTTCGGCGACGTCAACCCTCCCGTGCACGCCTGGGCGGCCCTACGAGTGTTCGAAGTGGCGGGCGACCACGACTACGAGTTCTTAGAACGCATATTCCACAAGTTGCTGATCAACTTCACTTGGTGGGTGAACCGGGAGGACGCGGAGGGCAACAACGTCTTCGAGGGGGGCTTCCTCGGGCTGGACAACATTGGGCCTTTCGACCGTTCCGGCCACTTGCCGGTTGCGGGGTACATCGAGCAGTCCGACGGGACGGCCTGGATGGCGATGTACTGCCTCAACCTGGTCGAGATGGCCCACCTCCTCGCCTGCCATGACTCAGCCTACGAAGACGTGGCTACCAAGTTTTTCGAGCACTTCGCCTACATATCTACCGCCCTCAACAACCAGGGGCTCTGGGACGAAGAAGACGGCTTTTACTACGACGTGCTCCACCGCGCCGACGGGACCCGTCTGTCGCTCAAGGCCAGGTCCATGGTGGGCCTGATAGCCCTGTTCGCGGTGGCGGCCTTCGGGTACGACGTGCCCGCGCGCCTCCCGGACTTCGCGGACCGGGTCAACTGGTTCATCGCTCACAAGCCCGAGTTGGCCAGCTCAGTCACCCATCTCGGGGAGGGTTCACCCGGCTGCAACAGGCTGTTGTCGGTGGCCGGCCCCGACCGCTTGGCTCGCATCCTCGCCAAGGTGTTGGACGAAGCCGAGTTCCTCTCTCCGTGGGGCCTGCGCTCTCTTTCTGCCTACCATCGTGACCACCCCCTCGAGGCCGACTTGGGCGGGAGCGTCGCCCGGCTCGGTTACGAGCCCGGCGAGTCGAGGAGCGGGCTGTTCGGAGGCAACTCGAACTGGCGGGGGCCGGTGTGGTTCCCCCTAAACTACCTGGCCGTCGAAGCCCTTCGCCGCTACCACCGCTGTCTGGGCGATGACTTCACCGTAGAACTGCCTACGGGGTCGGGCCGGCGAGTCAGCCTCGCTCAGGTCGCCAACGACTTGAGCCGGAGGCTGGTCAGCCTCTTTTTGGACGACCCAGCCGGGCACCGGCCCTGCTTTGGGACAGCCGAGCGTTTCCAGGCCGACCCTGCCTGGCATAACCTGCTACTTTTCCATGAGTACTTCCATGGCGACCTCGGTACGGGGCTCGGTGCTTCTCACCAGACAGGATGGACTGCCTTGGTCCTCGACCTGGTGCTCGAGGGCCATCAGCGGCCCGAGGACCGGGCGACATGACTGCGTCGTGGCCGGGCCACGAAACCGCCGGCACCTGCACAAACACGCCAGCGTGGCGCTACCACTGGCGTCGAGCGCTCCGGCGGCCAAGTGAGCCGTACGAGCACTTCCTGCCCGAGGTAGAACTGGTGGGTGACTTGTCCGCGTCGCTCAACGCCTTGGGAGAGGCCTGTTAGGCCGTGCCCAATAGTGGCGGGAGGAGATTATTCTATTAGCTCGGCGCTCAAGCGGATGTCAGTGCCAGCCAGGGCGAGGGACACCGGGCAGCCAGCCTTAGCCCGCTCGGCTTCCTGCTGGAACGCCTCTTGGCTGATGCCAGGCACAGTAGCTCGGGTTCGGAGCTCGACATAGGGGATTCGGAAGCCTTCTGGGACCTTGGTTATCGCCACCCGGGCCTCGGTGTCGATCCGGGTCGGCGGGTGCCCTGCCTGTGATAGTGTCATGAAGTCCAAAGCACTTGCCTCGGCCCAATCCATGCGTACCACTACTCGGCGTGCCCGTTGCCCCTCAGTATGCCGGCGATGTCCCCAGCCTCGTTCGACCCCGTGCTGGGAGCTGGAGCCATGGCCGTCTTTGTCCCAAAGCACGCGGTGGGGGAGAATATCGCCCATGCGTTGTCTCTATCCAAAGTGCCAGGACCAAGTGGACCCTGTCGTCGCGTACGGTCGTCCGACCTGCCACCCCTCCGGGCGCCCTGCTGTGCGGCTCAATATGATCTCTAGCGTCGACGGTGCTGCCGTCTTGGCGGGTCGGTCCGGACCGCTTGGTGGCGTGGCCGACAGGAACCTATTCGCCACCCTTCGGAGCCTCGCGAGCGTCATCTTGGTAGGTGCGGGCACCATGCGTGTTGAGGGCTACGGGCCCGTACGTCTTGGCGACGTTGCCCGGGCCCGTCGTCTTAGCGATGGGATGGCCCCTGTCCCCCCGATCGCCGTGGTTACTCGCAGCTGTGACCTTCCCTGGGAAGCGCCTTTCTTCACGGAGGCGGAGAGCCGGCCGGTGGTCGTTACGGCAGCCGCAGCCCCTCAGGAAAACGTGGACCGGGCCGCCTCCGTGGCTGACGTGATCGTGGCCGGGGACCTACAGGTTGACCTAAGTCGAGCTGTAGAAGCGTTGGGACAACGAGGGTACAGCGACGTGCTCGCTGAAGGTGGCCCTCGCATCGCTGCCCAGTTGAGCGCTGCCCTCCTGGTCGACGAACTGTGCCTCACGTTGTCACCCATGCTCACAGGTGGTGCCGCGAGGCGCATTCTCGATGGGCCAGCTGTTTCACCTCCCACCACGTTGGGCCTTGACCTGGTACTCGAGGCTGACGAGTACCTCTTCCTCCGGTACCGCCGACGCTGACATGACGGCCAGCTGGCCGGGGAACTAACCGAAAAAGTGCGACGGGCTGGTGACCTTGACCTTCGCCGGGAGGCCAGTTCGGTACTGGCTGTCCTTGCCCGGCTTCGGGGGCACGGGGCTTGGAGATGACTGCCGCTCGCTGCCCGGCCTATCTTGAGGCGCCTGGCTCGTAACTGACCGGGCCGTAGTGGATTCTAGCTCCCAATCGACAACGTAAGTACCAGCCATCCTGACCATCTTCTAGTGCCAATAAGAAGTTTACCTCGAAATAGGCGCCGGTGGGTTGTATTTTTGGTCACGGCGGCCACTTGCTTTTAGAAAAAGCGGGGGTCGGTGATGGTGCCGCTGGACACGAGGCGTACGTACAGGTCCGTGAGGGCAACGAAGATGAGGCTGGCCCAGGCGAACTGCATGTGGCGGGCGTTCAGGTAGCTGACGGCGGCCCACAGGCGGTAACGGACGGGGTGGCGAGAGAAGTGCTTCAGCTTCCCCGCGACCAGGGCGACGGCAAGAGTGGCAACCAAGGCTGTACAACCACAAGAGGGCAGCGTTTACGACCAGCACGAGCGTACCAAAGCCCATGTGACCCCACTGGCCCCCGTGGTTGCGGAAGGCGACTACGGCGTCGTAGGTGAGCACCGCGTTCAGCACCAGCCCCAAGTAGAAGAAGTAGCGGTGGATGTTCTGCAGCACCAGGGGGAAGCGCGTCTCCCCGGTGTAGCTCTTGTGGGGTTCGGCCACGGCGCACGACGGTGGCGATAGCCAGAACGACCGGTAATAGGCCTTGCGGTAGTAGTAGCAGGTGAGCCGGAAGCCGAGGGGCACCACTAAGATAATGACCGCCGGGGAGATGACCCACCATGGCCCAAAGACCCCGAGGCTTGGGACGTGGACGTCAGTCAATGAGCCCGCCCGGGCGTGCAGGCAGGTCGTGGCCAAGCAGGGGGAGTAGAACGGTGATATGTAAGGGGCCCAATAGTAATCGGCGTGGGCGAAAGCAGCCCAAGTGGCATAACCGACGAAGCAGGTCAGCACGGTGACGGTGGCGGCGGGTGAGGCCCACCAGCGGTCGAGCCGCAAGGTGCGTCGAGTGATACCAGCGCGGACCGGCCGGGGGGTCGGGGTCGTCACGGCTGATGCCACGCCCCCCGTTTCTAGGGCACCAGGCCTCGGCTGTCATCGGTACAAGCCCGAGCAGGAAGACCTACGGGATCACCGCAATAAGAGGCGCGCGGCTGGAGGGCTGGGCGCACTGGCTGGGCCCGTGGTCGTTGCGCTAGGCCAAGCCCAAAAGGGCTGGACAAGGCGTGATCGTGGGTGACCACTCGGTCGAAGACGTGGTAGCCCCAGGACTGCTTGTCCTGTTTTGCGGGATCAACCCAGGGCTGGAATCGGCCCGGGTGGGTCACCATTTTGCTCACCCAGGGAACCGCTTCTGGAAGGCCTTGTAACCTAGTGGCCCTGTTGTCCGCTTTGGTACGGGAGTTGAGGTAGCACCGCGGGAGTAAGGCGCAAGCGGGGAGCGGCAGAGGCCACACCGGCACATAGGTGTGGCTGCACTCAGGTCGTCCGACCCCAAAAGAGGGCTGGATAAGGGGCGGCAGGAGCTTGAGCCGGGGACCGGTGAGCGAGCGGGAACTGAGAACCGCTCGGTGCCCGGAGAAGAACTGCGGCTATACCGCAGTGGTTTGAGTTCGGTAGAAGTCGGATGATGGTCCCGGCTCGGCACCGTAAGCTTCGAGGGTCCATGGGTTTGGAGGAGCTCAGCCACAATTTCTTCACAGGCGCCTTGGAGGACGTTGTCAAGTGGGCGCGGGCGTCGAGTTCCTGGGGCGCCAACTTTGGCCTCGCCTGCTGCGCGATCGAGATGATGGCGAGCGGCGCAGCCAACTTCGACCTGGCCCGCTTCGGCATGGAAGTTTTCCGGGCGTCGCCCCGCCAGGCCGACTTGATGATCGTGGCCGGCCGGGTCTCCCAGAAGATGGCACCAGTCCTGCGCCAGGTCTACGACCAGATGATGGAGCCCAAGTGGGTGATCTCGATGGGCGTGTGCGCCTCGACGGGGGGCATGTTCAACAACTATGCCCTCGTGCAGGGAGTGGACCAGGTCGTGCCCGTGGACGTGTACACCCCCGGCTGCCCGCCTGGCCCCGAGACCCTCATCCACTCGATCATTACCCTCCACGAGAAGATCCGCCGGGGCGAGCTCACCCGCCGCCAAGCCCAGGGTGGCGCCGGCATCCACTTAGAGCAGGTGCTCCCGGCGCTCTTCGTCGGCCCGTCGCGACCCCGGGTCGGGGCTTAGGAGCCGAGGGAGTGACCGGGGACTTCACCGGTGGCGGGGCGTCGGCGGCCGGGGTGGGGGACAGCGAGGCCGGGCCGGCCCTCGTCCAGTTGCTCAAGGCTAAGACCTCGGAGGGCGCTCAAGAACTGTTGGCTCGCAATGAGACGGCCATCAGGGAATTGCGTCAGGAGCTCGGAGGAGTGCTGCGGGCGCCGGAGGCCGTGGCCGAGGTGCCCGACGAAGATGTCACGATCTTGAACCTCGGCCCTGTGCACCCTTCGACCCACGGTGTGCTCAGGGTGATGGTCGAGATCCGAGGGGAGCAGGTACTACGCAC
>JAKAWM010000105.1 GCA_021827285.1 Actinomycetes bacterium
GGCGGGCCTCTGCAACTCCACCCGGACCGAGTGCAAGCGGTCGCCCGCCGGCTTCAGGCGCTCGTCGGCGACGACCTGGTTGACGACGGGAGTTACCGCCGCCATGAGCGCCAGCAACTGGAGATCCCTGAGCCCGCCCCGTCCTTCTTGCAACTCGGGTTCCAGCAAGAAGGCGACGTCACCGTGGGAGCGGTAGGCGGCGGCACGAGCTTCCAGCACGTTTGGCAGCCAGCGGCCGACGTGCTTTTGCCAAAGCCGCTTTACCGTCGCCAAGGCATCAGCTGCCAGTTGCATGTCCCCCGCGATGGGCCGTGCGTCGAGGAGCCCCTGGGCCACCTTGAGATCGGAAGCGGCTGCTTGTTCCATTTGGGAAAGGGTACGCACGCTGTGGTCAAGGGGCATGGGGTCGTCCCAGATCGGGTACCAGAACCGGTCCGCCAGGTCCACGATGTCCTGGCGGCCAGCATGCACGAGGAGAAGGTCCAGATCGCTGCCGGGGGACAGCTCTCCCCGGCCCAGGCTGCCTACGGCCAGGAGGGCAACTCCGGAGCCAGGGAGGCGGTTCTTGGCCGAGCCGGCACCCTGGGGGCCACGCCGGAACCAACCGCTCCGAGGCTGGACCGAGCTCGCCGATGGCTCAGGGGGCTGCTGGGCGTCCGCCGGGACCTCGGATCCGGTCACCTCGGCGAACAGGCGGCGGAGCCAGTCCTCGGTCACGGCTTGGGCGGCACGGCTCCAGTCGTTACCCCTTATCTCTGTCTTCGCTCGCAGGTCCGCCCAGGCGGTGCTCAACTTCGGGGCCTGGGGCACAGGACGACGGTAGCCCGTCCGGGGCGCGGGCCCGGAGACGTGCGCTCAAGCCTGAAGCCCTGGCCACCGGGCGGGCCAGGGCGGCCACGATGGGTTCTTCGGTCCCCACCAGCACCAGCCGGCGGCGCGCCCGGGTGACCGCGGTGTAGAGCAGTTCCCGGGTGAGGATGCGGGAGGTGGCAGGAGGCAGGACCAGCACCACCTCGTCTGCCTCCGAGCCCTGGCTTCGGTGCACCGTCATGGCGTAGGCAGTGGCGGTCCCCTGAAGGCGCGATGGGCTCACCACGAGAGGGCCTCCGGCCCGTTCGAACAGCACGCCCAACCCGCCAGCCTCCGACCCGGTCGTGCCGGGAACGGTAACCCCCACGTCACCATTGAAAAGGTGGAGCGAGTAGTCGTTGGCCGTCACGATGACCGGCCGTCCCACGTACCAAGTGGTCCCGGGGGCAAAGACACCTAGCTCTGCCGACAGCCATGCCTCGACCCGGCTGTTCCACTCGGCTACGCCGGCTGGCCCCAGGCGGTGCGCGCACAAGAGGCGGGAGCGGTTGACTGCGGCCAGGGCCCGGCCATGGTCGCCGCTCATCGCCGCTTCCGCCAGGTGGCGCGCCGCGCTGGCCACGACGTTGCGCAAGACCATGGGGGGCTGCTCGCCAGCGGCCAAGTCCACATCCACCCACTCCACGCCGGGCTCGCCCGAGCGGAGGGCGGATAAGGTGGCGTCCCGGTCACCGGCTCGGACGGCATCAGCCAGTTGGGCCAGGGCCCCCCCGAAGCGGTGGTTGGTGCGCAGGACTGAGATGCAGGCATCAACGGCAGGCGCAGTGGTGCTGGCCGGGGCAGGCGCGGGGGTGCCTGAAGGGCCAGCGTGCCTCGCTGCCGGCCATGGTGGTGCCGAGGGGCCGACGATGTCGGCCAGGATGGCCCCTGCCTCGACCGAGGCCAGTTGCTGGGGGTCGCCCACCAGTACCAGGCGGGCGCCGGGTCTGAGTGCTTCGGTCAGACGGGCCATCAGCCATAGCGAGACCATGGACGTCTCGTCCACGATGACCATGTCGTGAGGCAAGTGGTTGAGCCTTCCGTAGCGAAAGCGGCTGGAGCTGCCCGGCTGAGGAGCGAGCAGCCTGTGCACGGTGCAGGCGCCGTACGCTCGAAGCCGCTGGCGTAAGGAGGGCTCGATGTCCATCTGCTCGGCTGCTTCCCTCACCGCTTCGGCCATCCGGGCGGCGGCCTTGCCGGTAGGTGCAGCCAAAGCGACCAGCGGCGAGCCTCCCCCGGTGACCGCCGCCTGCTCTTCGATCAGGGCCAGCAGCCGCGCCACCGTAGTCGTCTTGCCGGTCCCGGGCCCCCCGGCCACGACGCTGAACATACGCGTCACCGCCTGCCCCGCCGCCTCCCGCTGCTCGCGGTCTTCCTCGCCGGGGAACAGACGGCACAGCCCGTCTTGGAGCACTTCTTTGTCCACGGCCGGAGGATGAGCGCGCGCCCTGGTCACCAGGTCCTTGGCCACCGCCACCTCGTCCTGCCAGTAGCGGTCCAGGTAGAGGGCGGTGCCTTCCAGCCGGAGGGGCCAGCTGCCGCCCGAGCCGTCACCGGGCCGGGTCAAGCGGCTGGCGGCAAGGCTCCTGGCCCACGGTTCGGGTGCGGGCCAGGGGAGCGTGCCCAGGTCCGCCCCTTCTTCCATGCCAGCTGCAGCCGTGGACCGGACGGTGGCCAGGTCCACGTACACGTGGCCCACCCGGGGGGCGCGGACGGCGAAAGCGGCCCCCAGCTCTGCCAGTTCGTCTGCTTCTCCGCACAGCCGGCCGAGGCGTAGCGCCACGTGGACGTCGACCGAGGTGAGCACACCGGCCAGGTTGAACTGCCGTAGGACCGGCCGGCGTTCGAGGCCGAGCACGGCATCGGCGTCCAGCCGGTCACCCTCGGCCCAGGCCGTGCTCACGGCTCGCCCCGGCGGCCCAACGAACCTGTCCCCAGCAGGTCAGAAAGCTGTAGCACCAGGTCAGTGGGCGCTGCCCAGGAAAAGACCCCGCACGGCCGGCCACTCAGCGAAGGGCTGGCCTCCCCCAGCATCCCCCGGACGAACAGGTACAGCACTCCCCCGAGGTTCACTTCGGGCCGGTAACCGGGGAGGCGCCACCGGAGGTAGCGGTGCAGTGCGACCAGGTAGAAGAGGGCCTGTAAGGGGTAGTGAGCCCTGGCCATCTCGGCTTGCAGCGCGGTGGGCCGGTAGTGCCAGGCCACCAGTGGCTCGTCCCTTGCCGCGAGCCGGTTTGTCTTGTAATCGACAAGAAAAAAGCGCGTCCCGCTTTCGGAGCGGGAGCGGAAGACCATGTCCAGGCTTCCCGTCAGGTACCCGCGCAGCTGGCTGGACAGTCTCGGGTCGGCCAGGCGGGCGGAGTAATCTCCGAAGCCGTCGTCGCCTGTACCAATGCGGCCGGTACCCACGTGTTCGCTCCACAGTTGCGCAAGGTCGCCCATCAACACCTCGCCCACCGGCTGGTCGCCTCCAGCCAGGGGTAGTTCGAAGGCCAGTTCGTCGAGGCGGTCGGCGCGGCTTATGTCCCTCAGGCAGAGCCCGGGTACGAGGGGCCCAAGAGGTGTGCATATGGCAGCTCGGAGACCATCGACCAGGGTGGAGGCCTGGTCACTTTCCACCCACCGCCGCGACCCCGCCGCGGCCGTTGCCTGGGTGAGCTCATGGCGGAGGTCGGCTGCCGCGAAGTCAGTCCTCTCCAATACCCGGTGCAAGAAGGTGCCCACTTCCCGACCGGCCGGTATTGCCCCTAACGGGCAGGCCACCGCCCGTAGCCAGTCGCCGGACGAGCCCGGAGCCCAGAGCTCGGCGCCATCCGGTTGGGCCGGCTCGTCCGACGTACCGCCCTCTTCAGGCTCGCTCCCCACCAGCTGGCCCGGCTGGGCATGGTAGGCCGAGGTGACGGCGCTGTAGGAGGTCCTGCGCCAGCGCATGTCCAGGCCTCGGTTGAAGATGGCCACCCTCAGCGTTGGGCTGGCGGTGCCAGAAGGGGCAACCCAGGTCCGGCCCAAAGGAGAACCAGCCCGTTCGACCACGATTCGTCCTGGTGCCCGGCTGGCCAGGGAAGCCAACCTGGCGTGCACGGCTTCGTCCTTGGGAGTGTACTTGCCCTCTGGGGGGACGTTGCCCGCCTCGTCGCGGAACATGATCAGGCGTCCTAGCGGGGAGTCCCGGCCACCCTTGGTCCGCACCCACCAGATGACAACCTGGTGCCTGGCCCGCGTGAGGGCCACGTACAGCTGGCGCAGGTCCTCTCCCCTCTCGTCGCGCCTCTCCGCGTCGCGGTGCTGTTCGTAGACAAGGTTGCCCTCGGCCCGCCCTGGGTCCAACGCCGCCCCATCGGCGCCATGGAACACCACCGGCCCCCCCCTGCTCGGTTGCCCTCCCGAGTCCCATAGGTAGGGGCAGTAGACGACGGGGAACTCCAGACCCTTGACACGGTGGACCGTGAGCACCTGCACCGCCTCCGCGTCGGATTCGAGACGCCGGCTGTGCTCGTCGGCGCCGGTGTCGTTTTCCGCGGCGTCGTCGATCCGCCTGGCCAACCAAGTGCGCAGCCCGGAGGCACCCTCCTGGTTGGTGGACCCCTCGGCATGGAGCAGTTCGGCCAAGTGGCTGAGGTCGGTGAGCTCCCGCTCCCCCCCTTCCCAACGTAGGGCACGGCCGGCCAAGCCCCCGGCACTGGCCGCCTTGTAGAGCGCAGCCACGCCGTAGCGCCGCAAAATCCCGGCCCATTCGTGAAGGCGGGCGTGCACTCCCTCCCAGGTGCTCTCCGTCGCCCCGGCCACTTCTTTGGCCGTCATCCCGATGAAGGGGCCGAGGGCAACGGCTGCCGCCCGGGGGCGCGACGCTGGCTGTTCGAGGGCGTCGAGGAGGCGGAGCCACGCCACCGCGGCAGGACTAGGCATGTGCCGTCCGCCCGAGAAGACCGTGTCGGCTCCAGCCAGGACGGCTGGGACGGCGGCCGCTCGAAGCGCCTTTTGTACCCGCCTAGCCTGCTCGTTGATCCGGACAAGTACGGCCACGTCGCCGGGTCGAAGAGGGCGGTTCTTGGCCCGAGCCAGCTGGGCACCAGAGCCAAGCAGACCCGCCACGTCATCTGCCAGGTCGCTCGCCACCCAGTTGAGGGCCACGGCTTTGCGGACGTCTCCGTCCGAGCCCTTGGCGATCGCCCTCCGCAGCTCGTCATGGTCTCGGGCGTGGACGACACGCACCCGCACCGGTGCCGCCTCAGGAGCACCGCTGATCCCGGGTTGGCTAGGCGGCCGTGCGGAAAGGACCCTGCGGTAGGGGATCTCAGGGTGGCCCAGGTTGACCGGGCTCAGCAAGGCGTCGTAAGCGTCCAGCAAGGCCTGGTCGCAGCGCCAGTTCTCGTTCAGCGTGTAGCAGGAGCCTCCGGTTTGGCGCGCCAGCCGCGCCGCTTCCAGGTAGGCGTAGATATCGGCGCCCCTGAACGCGTAAATGGCCTGCTTGGGGTCACCGATCAGGACCAGGGTCGTGGGCCCCGTGGCAAAGGCGCGCCTTACCACTTCCCACTGAACTGGGTCTGTGTCTTGGAACTCGTCGACCAGCACTACTGCGTACCTCTCTTGTAGCCGAGCGCAAGCGGCACGACCGCGGTGAGGATCGGCCAGGGTTTTCGCCAGCCGAGAAAGGAGCTCTTCGTACGTGAGCAGGTTGGCATCAACCAACCGGCGGCCGAGCTCGGCTCTGGCTGCTTGCGCGAAGCGCCCCTGTTCCGCGGCCGGAGTACCCTCAGGCATGGGCACGAGCGGGGTGGCCGGATGGCTCACTGCGCACCGGGCGATATCCAGCGCTTGGCGGTGGGTGAAGGGCAGGGGGCTCTGGCGATGAGCCTCAGCCACATAGAGGTCGTCCACGACTTCGCGCACGAGGTCGCCAGGATCCTCAAGGAACCCGGCGCCGCCCGCCACCTCCCCGGCCACCCCTAAGCTCCCGAGCACCAATTGGCAGAAGCCGTGCGTAGTCGTGATGGTGGCAGAGTCAAAATTGGCCAGGGCCTCAGAGAGACGGACTTGCCGCTGGCGAACCTCCTCACGGGTGCCGTCGGTGAGCATGGCCAGTACCCGTTGGCCGGGTGGCGTGCCGTCGGCATTGGCCATCTCCCCACCCGCCCCGCCGTCCCCCGCCCCGGCCGCGACGAGCCGGAGCGCGTGCTCGGCGCGGACGAGGCTCCGGCGCACGCGCTCGCGCAGTTCACTGGTCGCCATCCGGGTGAAGGTGACGGCGAGGATCCTCGACAAAGGCACGTGGCCCTCGGCGACCATACGTGTCACGAGGGCAGCAATGGTGAAGGTCTTGCCCGTCCCGGCACTCGCTTCGAGCACCGTGACACCGGGGCCGGGCAACGGGCCACACAGGTCAAAGGGCGGCGGGCCATCGTGGAGCGTCATGGCGTCACCGTGCTGGCGCGAAACTCGCGGAATTGCTCATGGCTGAGCAGGGGATCCCAGAGGCGCCTAGCGTAACGCCCGAAACGGCTGTCTTCGGTTGCCCACCCCGGGCCCACCTCAGAGCTGTCTGGGCGGAGCTCCGTCGAGAGCAGCTGGCGGAAGCCTACGACCCCGCCCAGCACCAGGACATGGCCCTCGTCTTGGTCTTCGCCCGGCACGTCGTAGACGGTTTCCCATTTGCTTTTGGCTGGCTCGAAGGGGTCGCTGTCGCGCCAGCGCGCGGCAGCCCACTGCTCCGAGGTGGCGCAGTAGAGCGGTAGCGGTTCGCACATGCCGCGGTCATAGAGGTCGACGAGGATCTGCAAGGCCTCCAGGGCTTCGTGCGTCGTCAAGGGGCCGAGCAAGCTGGTGGCTATAAGGGGGATGCCGTCGCTTCGGTCGGGCCCGCGGCCGATCGTGAGGGCACAGGTCTCCAGGTCGGGTAAAGCACAGCGCAGCGCGACCAGCCTGGCCCAGGCGGCGATGCGGTGCTTGGGGCCCAGCCGGGAGTAAAGGCAACGCACGAGGGTACGGCCGCGAAGTCCCGTAATCGTGCCCGAGAAGGGCCGCCCGTCTGGCAGGCGAAGATCCACCTGGACCGTCTGGGGGCGGCTCTGGGCAGACGAGTAACTGGCGGCGGCGCTAACCAGGGCCGCCACGGTTGGGCGTACCTTAGCCAGCTCGGCCGTGGCCAGCGGGCCCGGGGGCAGGAACCCACGACCAAGCTCGGCCAGCTCCGCCTCTTCTTCGCTCTTGCCTGCCAGCTGCGCATTGAGCAGCCGGTCGCCAATGTCCCACCGAGCGAGACCGTCGAGCTCGACCGGCATGTCGTCTGGGACTAGCCCGCGCTTCGAGCTGGGGTAGAGGTCGAGCCGCTCCCGAAGGAAGGCCTTTACCGGGTGTTCGAGGAAGCGGACGAGGGCATCGAGCTGTACGACGCCCCGGCCCAGGGGAGGCAGCTTCCACGAAGAAGGCATGCCCCCGTGGTGCTTCTGCCCCAGGAGCGAGCGAGCCGCCTCCAGGTTGGCCGCGTCGAAGCCCCATGGGAGCTCCTCGCTGAAGTTGCGCGGGTCGAAAACCTGGAGCGGGTGGCTTATGAGAACGAGGTCGCGGGCGGGCGCGCCTCCCGGCGGTGCCTGGACGGTGCGGTCGATGACGTCCAGGAGCTCGTCCACGGGTACGGCGGGCGGGCAGGGCTGGTTGGTCCGGGGATCCCGGCCCTGGAACGTGATAACCAGGTGCTCGGTCGCGGCCAAGATGGCGTCTAGCAAGAGCTGGCGGTCCTCGCTACGAGCGTCAGGGTCTCCCACCAGGGGTGCAGCCAGCAACATGTCGTCGCCGTCTTCGGCGGCATGCCGGGGGAACTCTCCGCTGTCCAGGCCCATCAGGCAGACAACGCGGTGGGGGACAGAACGCATTGGCACGAGGGTGCACACCGTGAGGTCGCCGGTGCGGAAGTTGGCCCGAGTGGGCCGCCCACGCAACTTGCCGGCCAGGAGGAAACGGGCTTCCGCCAGGTCGAGAAGGGCGGGAGAGCGGCACCCGTGGCGGGCAACCTCATCCAGTACGGCGTGCAGCTGGTCGCCCTGCCACGCCTCGGCTGGGTCGGCCTCCGCCAGGGCTTCGGTCGCGGCCAGGAGGGCGTTTACCCACTGCCCCACTGACTGCGGGCATCGTAGGGCGCGGACCGCGGCGGACAAGCGGGAAATCATCTCTGCCAGGTGGCCCACGAGCGAAGTGCTGCTGCCTGGGATGTCGTCGAAGGGGAGTACGCCTCTAAGGTTGCCGGCTTCTTCGGTCATGGCCACCCCGAGCAGCAGCCGGTCTAGGCCGGCCCGCCAGGTGTTGGCTTCGACGCCGCCCA
>JAKAWM010000106.1 GCA_021827285.1 Actinomycetes bacterium
ACCCGGGGACAAGGACAGCCGGACTACTCGCCGGTCGGACGAGTCCGCCTCCCGGTGCACCATACCGGCGGCGGCTAGCCGGGCCACCAGCGTGCTGACGGTGTTTGGGGCTAAGCGCAGCTCGGCGGCCATCTCGGCCACGGAGCGCCCGGGGTGCCGGCGCAGCGCCCTGACCAGTTCTATCTCGGCACCGCTCAGCGATGAAAGCGCCTCGACGCGGCCGGCCTGCCGGCGCGCGGCCCGCCGCACCGACGAAATGGCGTCTATCAACGCGGCAGCGACGTCATCCGGCCCTGGTCGCTCCACTCCGCTCGCCGTGCCTGCCGTGCTTACCACCGCGCTAATGATACCTCTGCTACAGAGTAATAGGCCAGCGAGCGAACTGGTAGCCCTACATACCGCCACCCGATGGCGGGTTTGGAAGTGCCGGCGCCGGCACTAGCGTCTCGGATATGAGTTACGACTTGAAAGCTGAGACGATTTCCATCAGCGGCCACGGGGGCGACCGCATCGAGGCCTACCTGGCCCAGCCCCTGGGCGCCGGTCCTTACGGAGGCGTGGTGGTCATCCACCATCTGCCGGGCTACGACGAAGGCATGAAGGAAAAGGCCCGCCGCTTTGCTGCCGCCGGCTACATCGCCTGCCTACCCAACCTCTACAGCCGGGAAGCACCCGGGGCTGACCCCGACGACGCCGCCGCGGCGGCCCGGGCCCAGGGGGGTGTGCCCGACGAACGGCTCGTGGGCGACGTCGATGGGGCAGCCAAGCACATCAAGTCCCTGTCCACCGCCAACGGCAAGGTGGCCACCATCGGGTACTGCTCAGGCGGGCGGCAATCGTTCCTGGCCGCCTGTTCATTGAAATTGGATGCCGCCGTTGACTGTTATGGCGCCTTTGTGGTCGGTACCCCGCCCGAAGGCATGGGGCTGCGAGCGACTCCGCTCGTGCACATGGTCAAGGACCTTTCCTGCCCGCTACTGGGGCTGTTCGGGGCCGACGATCAGCACCCCTCCCCGGCTGAGGTGGCTGAGCTCGAAATGGCATTGTCGGAAGCGGGTAAGACGTACGAATTCCACACTTACCCGGGAGCCAGCCATGCCTTTTTCGAGGTAAGCCGGCCCAGTTACAGGCACGATGCGGCCACCGACGGCTGGGAGAAGATATTCGCCTTCTTCAGCCAGTACCTGAGCTAACGAGCCATGTGCACTTACGAAACCCAGCGGGTCGAGCTGAGCGGTAGTGGAAAGGGACCGTCTGGCTGGTTCCCCCTCTCCGCGGCGACCGTCTATTTCGACCACCCCGTCCATGCGCCGACCGAGCACACCCTCAACATCGACTTCCTCAACCCTGGGCTCGGTCCTGGCTCTCGAGTCGCAGTAGAGCTGGACCCAGGCTCAGCCTGCGCTCTGGCCGAAGCCATCCTGGCCATGGTCGGAAAGCAGGAGTAACCCTTTTCCAGGGACTCGACGCCTTACCAGCCGCGAAGACGCGATGCATCAAGAAGGGGGTGGGGCGACCACCACGGGGACAACGCATTCGGCCAAGGAGGTCCCACCGTGCACGTAGCGTCCTTCCGGCCCCTTGCCCCAGCTCTGGTTCTCGCGGAACCCGTGGTCGGCCATGAGCACCACGGGCACCCCGGGCGGGAGGGCAACAAGGGAGGCAAGCACCCTCTGGCTTATGGTGCGGGCTGCATCGCCCAAAAGTACGGCCAGCTCGACTGAGCTGTGGTGGAGCCGCTCGTCCAGCGCGCCCGCCACTGCCACGGCAACGGGGGAACGCATGCCCCACAGCTCCCGCAGGCGCTCGGCCTGGTAATCGCGGTCCGCTCCCCTGAGCAGGGCCACTTCGTAACCGAGGTGGCCGAAGGGTACCTGACCCCGGTCCGCCTCGTCCCCCGACCCGTACGGGGGCGCGGACCCGGCCGGTACCGGACGGCCGAGGGACAGGGCGGCCACAGCTTCCGCGGTCCGGGTGGGGGCGGGCACGACGGCCCAGTGCCAGGCCAGCTCACGTCCCGGGAGGGCGCTTGCCAGTTCTGCGGCAATGAGGCGCGCTGCGTCAGCCCGCATGGCGTCCACCAGGACCACGGCCACCCGTCCATGGCCGGCCAGGAGCGGATCGATGATGGCCCGACCCACCTCCGAGACGAGCAGGCAACCGGGGAAACCGGCTTCCGCGTGACCGGTAAAGGCAACCTCTGCCCTGGCCAGCTGCCTTACCGCCCGGGCCCGGAACTCCTCCACCGCGGCCGGGCCGAGCACCGAACGGCCTGCCGTGGCCAGTGCCGCCCGGCTGAGCAGCCCGGGTACGGGCGCGATGTGCTCGGGGTACAGCTTGCCCACCAGGTCAGCACAACCCGTAACCGCCAATTCGGCTTCGGTTTCGGCCAGGTGGCCAGCTGCTTCGAGCACGCACCCGAGCGCCACCAGCTCCTCAGGCGCCACCAGGAAGTGCCGGGTCGCCACCCGGTTGGCAAGGCCGGTGGGGCCCAGACCTCCATCGGCACTGGCCTCCAAGCGGCTGAGGGTGTGCCAATCCATCGGGAGGCGCCGCACCAACTGTTCGGCGGCCAGAGCGAGAGGGTAACGCAGGAGCCGTTCTCGACACAGCGTGGCGTGGACTCCTGCCATCGATGCCGCGGACAGCTCAAGGGCTGCCTCCAGCTCTCCGCCCAGGACCGACCCTGGAGCGCAGCGCCCATCCAGGTCGGCCAGCTCACCCAGGGCGCCCAGGTCGGTACGCGCCGCCTCGGCCGCCTGAGCCAGGTCCGGGTCGTCAACTAGCCGCGGGGGCAACCAGCCAGGAGCGCCAGACCGGCCCGTCCACCAGGTCGCCAGCCAAAAGGCATCCGCCGGCCGTTCGCCCGGCAAAGCCGCAGCCAGGCGAGGATAACGGGCCCGAAGGAACGCCAACGTGGCCGCTTCGCCCGTCGCTCGTTGAGCCGATCGGCCCGGCAAAGTGGCGTCCCCCAGGGGGGCTTGGTCTTGGCCGGAGGGTGGTTCAGAGGTATCGACGACGTGCACGAACGCGGTCGGCGGCATTGCCGCTTCTGGATCGACCCAAGCCGCCAGCAAGTCGAGCAGGCGCCCTTTTGGGTAGCGCCGCCCGATCAGGTCCTCCCGTAGTTCAGCCAGGTCGCGAGTAACAATGAGCTGGCTGCCCGAGACCACGTCTCGTAGGAGCCCTTGCATCTCTTGGCCGACCAGGCTGGCCACGGCTATGGGGTCGGCCCGGTCGCCCTGGCTGGACAGCTCCACCAATCGGAGGAGGTCACTGGCCAGTTGCTCCCGGCCCAAGGCCAGCAACTGGGTGCTGGCGTCCTTCAGTTGCCCGGCCACCCGCGGCGAGGCCAGCTCAGACAGGTGCTCGCGCAGGCCCCGGTCGGCGACGTCCAAGATCGTCGCGGTGTCCAGCTTGGGCGGAGGATCTGTGGTCTTGAACCCACAGCTGCAACGAGGCTTCCAGGACAGCTCGCTTTCCACCCGGCGCCGGCAGGGGTAGGGTACGGCCGCGCTGATCATGCGATCTACCTTGACCCTGTCGTCTGGAACAGCCACGGCGCCCGCCTCGGACAGCGCGGCCAGCGCCCGGTAAATAGGGCTGGACTGGATCTGGGCCACCTGATCCGGCGGCACCGCGCTGTAGTACTTATCGTGGGCGTCTTGGTAAAAGGCGAGATAGGCGTGGCGGAACTCACGGTTGGCCTGGCTCAGGTCGGCCAAGCGGTCCTCCGAGGCCAGGCGCAATAGGTCCGGGAACATATCCAAGACGGCCGAGCGCAGCTCGTGGAGACCATCTTCAGCCTCGGGCAGGACCAGTTCGGGAGCCGTGAGGTAGGACGCCACCTCCTCTACCCGGCGAAGGTCGTCGCGAAAGAACCTCCCCAGAGCAGCCAGCCTCCGGCCCACGGCCACCAGGCTGCCCGCAGAGGCGTCGCTTTCGGTGGTGGTCGCCGCCGACGCCGCCACCTGGGTCAGCGCCCGCAAGCCCTCGGTCGGGGACGTCGCTTGCGAACAGGCGTCGAGCACGGCTGCCATAACCCGCAGATCGGAGCGAGCCGTCGAAGCGTCAGCCACCGCCAGGGCGGGCACCTCGAGCAACCGTCCCAGACCGGCGACGACTTGGGAAACATCTTCCCGGCGGTCATCCAACCAGCTCTGAGCGCGCCCCCAGGCATCTTGCTGGGTGCTCGACGTCCAAGGGTCGAACGGCCCCGGCCCGGTAATAGCCGGCGAGAGGGTGGCCACGACCTCACGCAGGGCCGGTTCGACAAGCTCACCGGGGGCGAGGCGGTAAGCGTCGGTCAGCACCAAGAAGGGATCGGTCGATCGCTGGCGTCCCCGCCAAAGTTCGAGCAGCCCGGCCCGAACGCAGGCATTCAGGACCAGGACGGCCTCGGGCTCGGTCAAGCCCAGAGGTCCCTCGGCCAGTGCCGCCATCACGTCGCCGGCCGGGAGGGGTCCCCCTCCTACCAACCGGAGGGCTTCTGCCACCGCCGGGCTGCGAGCCGGGTCAGGGGCCAGGACCATCCCGTCTTTTTTTAACCGGGCCAGCCCGAGGGGCACCAGGTAGCCGTCCACCAGCGGCCGAAGCCCTCCCCGCTCAAGCGCGCCCGCACTCAAACGGCCGGGCGAGATGGCCTCCATGACCAGTTGTCGCAGGTAGCGTTGGCCCACCAGTTCCCCCCGCGGCGCGATGCGGATATGACCGGGGTGGAGGCGGGAAAGCAGCGGTCCCACCAGTTGGGAAAGCTGGCTCTCAAAGGAAAGGCCGGCCAGTGAGGGCAGGTCGGCCGCCTCGGCCCCTTCTCCGGCTACAACCACGCCGGAGAAGTAGAGCCGGCGCAGGATTTCCCTGGCCCGGGCGCGATCGGCGTCCGCCGAACGGTCAAGCACCTCGACCAGATCGGAACGCCCCTCCGAAAGGGCCTGGTCCCTGACCAACCGGCGGCTGTGCAGTTCGCTCAGGGCGTCGAGCTCTTCCAGGCTCGGCGGGGCCGGCACCCATACGGCCAGCCTGCCGGCGGGGCCAACCAGTGCCCGCGCCCTTTGCTCCAGGTCCAGCGCGTCCACCAGCTCCAGTTCGGCCACCACCAGCACGCCTTCGGCTCCACAACCCCTGGCCTGGGCCACCAGCCCCTCGACGTCGGGCGGGCCCATTTCGGCCACCCGGGCAAGGCCCACGGTCACCAGGCGTTCGGTGTTCTGCCACATGAGCCCCCGGCGGGCAAAGCCCATCTTGCCCATGAGATCAAGCGGCAGGTTCGGGGCCGCGCCCAGCTCGACCAGGGTCGCCACCATGCGCCGGTCGGCCAGGTTGAGCTCGGCTCGCACTGCGCCCAAACGGGCTTCGAGGACCAGGGCGGCATCGGCGCCAGCCTCGATGGTGTAGGTGGCGGGCGGCCCCGGGGTAGCCACGACGTAGGCCCCACGGGCCACCAGGGGCCGAAGAACCACCTCCTCCAGGTAGCTGACATTGGCCGCCGGGTCGAGCTCGCTGACCCGGGAGACGAGGAGGCCGGCCAGTTCGGCGGCGGAGCGGGGACGTTCCAGGGGAGATACGGCCAGCAGGCACAGTAGTTTCACCACCCGCAGAGCCAAGAGGCGGTCGGCCTCGTCGAACATCTCTTGCACAGCCCGCTCGTAATAGGGCACAACCACATCGGCCAGTCGGGCCGAATCCCGCCGCTCGTGGAGCCGATCGGCGAAATGGTCGTAGATGCGGTCAGGGGTGACCAGGGTGTCGTAGGGCCGGGCCAGGTCGGCCCGCACTTGCCGGTAGACGAAGTCCACTACGCCCCGGTTCTGCGACAGGAGGAACTTGAGCCCCTCGAGCAGATCGAGTGACCCGGGATGGAGCGGGTAACAGGAGACAACCCGGGACCGGTCAATGGCCGCACCTGGGAAGGACGCCCCCACCTTTTTCCCCACTTCTTCCACCCAAGTACCGGCGCCGGGCTTGAGGCGGACCAGGCGCCCCCGCACCAAGTCCTCCACGTGGCGCATTGACAGGTGCAGGGACTGGTAGCGGTCCCGGATGCGCGCCATCTCCCGCTCGCTCACGTTGGCCACTTCTTCGATGCTCTCCTGCAGGGCGGCCAGCACGGCAACAGGGCGCTCCCGGGACCACTCGCCGAGGAACTGCAAGAACCGCAGGTCCTCTGTCAGCGCCGGTCCCCGCTTGGCCCGCAGCCACTCGCTAGCCTCGTCGATCAGCAGCACAACGCCTTCGTAGCCGCTCTCCTGAGCGGCCAGCAGGAGGGAGCCCCAGGAGGCCGCACGGTCCGTCCCGGCCGGCTGAGGCGGCTGGCCCAAGGCAGACCAAGCCCGGCTGCGCAACACGTCTTCCAGGGCCGCCTCGGCCCGGTAGTCAACGAGCGGCGCCCGCACGGCCAGCCCCCGCCTGGCTGTCTTGGCGGCCAGGGCCAAGGGCGCATCCCAGCCGTGAGCGGTGTGCGAAGGGCTGCTCGCCAACTCGCCCACCGCGGCAAGAAAGTGGGACTTTCCTGAGCCGAACGGACCAACCACGAAAAAGGCGGCCCCGGCCGGCCCCGACATGGCCACGAGCACACTTTCCAAAGCCGAGGCCACGTCGCCGGTCAGCACCAGCTCAGCCAGGAGCCCGCCTGGGCCGTCCAAGCGCACGACCGTCTCCACCTGAGCGACATCGACCAGGTCACCGACGGTCCTCTGCACCAGCGTCATCCCTGGCAGCCTAACTGGGGAGCTTACGCAGCTCCCCATGGAACGCCCCCGACCTTTCCCCAGCCCGAGGGAGCAGCTGTTCCAGCGTGGAGCGCAGCTCGCCCAAGGCGCCACGCTGGCGCTGGAGGCGGACGTAGTTGCGGAAGACCACCACATTGGTGGGGTCGTCGGCCAGAGCCTGGGCGAGAGCGGGCGCCGCCTCATCCTTGCGACCGGCTTTGAGCAGCGAGAAGGCGTACATCCGGCGCGAATAGGGGTCGCCGTTGTCGGACAGCGCCTGGGCCCAGGTTTCGGCGGCCTGCCCCAGACTTCCCTGGTTGGCGCGCAGCTTGGCCAGGAGTGCCTGGAGATGGCGGTTGCCCCTGGCAGTAGTGCGCAGGAGCACTTCGACCTCGCGCCCGGCAACTTCGGGCGAGAGGGCCGAGACCCGCGCCTCGATCAGGCGGGCGTAAGCAAATGCGTCGGATGGGCTGGCATCGTGGGCACGGGAGTACATGTCCTCGGCGTCTTTAAGCCTCCCGTCGCGCTTGGCGATGTCACCCAGGACCAGCCATCCGCCGGTATCGCCAGGGTAACGTTCGACGGCCTTCGAAGCCGCCCCCCGCGCCCCCTCGATGTCGCGCAGCCTCACCCGGCAACGGGCCAGCTGGACGAGCGACCAGGCCCCCTTGTCCCCCAGAGCATCGGCATCCTGGTAGCACTTGGCCGCTTCCGCGTAGCGGCTAGCCTTGTAGTGGAGGTCACCGCGCAACCGAGCCGTGAAGGCCGTGGTGCCGGCAACGGCTTCGGCCCGGTCCAGGCACTGCGCCGCTTCGGTCCGCCGGGCCCGGCGGACCTGCACCCCGGCTAGGTGGGCAAGAGCCAGCGGGTCTGAAGGGTCTTTGGCCAGCAGGGCTTCGAGGGCAATAACCGCCTTGTCCAGGGCGCCGGAACGCACCAGCTGGAGCGCGTCGCTCAGCTCGTCATGCCCGGCCACCGCGACGAGGTTATCCCCGCGACGCGCCTGCAGGCAGGCGGAGGCCAGAGCCCGGAACCGCCATGGCGCTCCCGGCGAATGCTTGAGCAAGGCGGCGCCACCGTTGCCAGGCTGGCCTCAATAAGCGTGCGAGCGCGATAACGGCCCGGCTGCTGCCTAATCATGGGGCGCTCGGGTGGGCCAAGTCAGAGATAGCATTGCGGGTCTTGACCATTCGCGTTATGGGCTGACTTCGTTCAAAAGAGGGATCCCCATATGTCGCCCCGACCTCGGTGACCTTTTCCACGGGAGCCGGATGCGCGCCGAGGCCGGGACCAGTGCCGACGCCGGGACCAGGGACCGGCCCCGGGCCCGGTTTGACCAGCCAGGAGGCGGCCTCCCGCTTGGCCGAGCACGGCCCCAACACGCTCGCCCAGGGCGGACCGCACCGGTTGCGGTCTCTTCTCGGCAAATTGATGGGGCCGG
>JAKAWM010000107.1 GCA_021827285.1 Actinomycetes bacterium
GATCGTCTCCGAAAGGCCCAGGACACCCGGGCGTAGGCAGCACATGGCCCGGACTATAAGGTCGATCTGGACGCCAGCTTGCGAAGCCCCATAGAGGGCATCGATGACTTTGCGGTCAACCAGGTTGTTCAATTTCCAAACTATCCGGCCTCGCTCTCCGTAGCCACTCTCTTGTTCTATGAGCTCGATCATCTTCGTGCGCAACGCAAAGGGGGCCACGACCAGCTGCCTGTATGTGGATTGCCGGCTGTACCCGGTCAGGAAATTGAACAGGTCCGTTAGATCCTCGCCCAAGGAGGGAGAAGCCGTGAGCAAGCCCAGATCCTCGTAAAGACGGGCCGTGGTGGAATTGTAGTTACCAGTACCTATATGGCAGTAGCGCCGTATACCGTCGCCTTCCTGGCGGACCACCAGAGCCGTCTTCGAGTGGGTCTTCAAACCCATCAAGCCATAAACGACGTGGACGCCTGCCTGCTCAAGGGCGCGTGCCCAACTTATGTTGGCCGCCTCATCTCCGCGCGCCTGCAGTTCAACCAGGGCGGCCACTTGCTTGCCCCGCTCGGCGGCGCGGATCAACGCCTTCACCACGGGGCTGTCACCCGAGGTGCGGTAAAGGGTCTGCTTTATAGCCAGCACTCTCGGGTCCCGCGCCGCCTGCTTTATGAAGGCCTCCGTCGACATGGCAAAGCTTTCGTAGGGATGCTGGACGAAGATGTCACCGCTGGCGATGGCGGCAAAGATGTCAGCCGGCTCGTCATCTGAACCCGCCAAGCGAGCCGGGGTCACGGGCGAGAAGGGTTCGTCCTTCAGTTCAGGCCGGTCCAGCGAGTGGATGGCCCAGAAGCCGGAGTAATCGAGCGGCCCTTCGATCTCGTACACGTCGTCTGGCTCGAGGTCGAGCTCGCGCGCCAGCATCTGGCGCGCCTCTTCGCTAAAACCTGACTCCACTTCGAGGCGCACTGCACGCCCGAAACGCCGGCGGCGTAGCTCCATCTCCACCGCTTCGAGGAGGTCATCGGCTTCCTCCTCACTAAGGGTCAAGTCCGCATTGCGGGTGACCCTGAACGTAGCGTGGCTTTCTATCTCCATGCCCGGGAACAGCTCCCCAAGGAAGGCGGCTATAACCTGCTCGGTAGGCACAAACCGCTCGCCGTCAGGCAGGGCCAGGTAACCGGGCAGGAGGGGCGGGATCTTGAGCCGGGCAAAACGCCGGTCACCCCTTTGCGGGTCCCGCACCATCACCGCCAGGTTGAGGGAAAGATTTGAGATATAGGGAAAAGGGTGGCCGGGGTCTACGGCCAGGGGAGTCAAAACTGGGAACATCTGCGACTTGAACACGGACGCGGCATAAGCCCTGTCCACCGCTCCGAGCGAGCTCCAAGGCACCAGGCCGATCCCGTAGCTGGCCAACTCGGGGACGATCACGTCCTTACAGGCCCGGGAACGCCGAGCCAGCATGTTGGTGACTTCGGCCCTGATGGCCCGCAGCTGGTCGGAAACAGAAAGGCCGTCGGGGGCGGTCCCCGACAAGCCCGCCGCCAGTTGGTCTTTCAAGCCGGCCACTCGCACTTGGAAGAACTCGTCCAGGTTGCTGGAGAAGATGGCCAGGAACTTCGCCCTCTCCAACAGGGGTTGGCCCGCCGACTCGGCCAGGGCCAGCACCCGCCAGTTGAAGTCAAGCCACGACAGCTCCCGATTGGCGTAGGGCCGCTCCGCGCCGGCTGGCGCCGACCGTTCGTGCACCAGCCCCCCCGCTCCTGCTGGTGGCCGCGCGTCCAGGTTGTAGGCCGGACCGCTCTGCACCGGGTTGGCTTCTGGCGGGCAAGGCATGGCACCACAGGCTACAGCGGCCAGCCACTCCCACAAAGCAAACTCCGCCTCCGTCAGGAGCCCACCTGGCGCCTTTAGGAGCGCACCTGGCCTCTTCAGTACGCGCTCTCGGAGCCCTCGTCTTCTTCGGGCACACCCAAGTCCCATTCGAGCAGCACGTTCTCGCGCTCGGCGTCACGGACGATACGCTCCCGGTTACGCCGGAACTGCGGGTCGTGGGGAGGCAACAAGAGGAGCCGGGCCAGTATGCGCTGGCGCAGGTCCTCAATCAGGTTGCGGTCGCCGAACTCGGAGTCAACTCGCCAATGGGGTGCGACCGGGCCCAGGTATACGACCCTGACATGGCCGCGGGGCGGCTCAGGCTCCACTGACTGCGGCATGGACATGGTCGCGAGCGTACCAAGCCGGGTGCCAGGCCGCCGAAGGCTCGGCCCGTTAAGGCCGGGGGCCGCGGGCCCGGTTGGCTGCGCTCACCAAGGCTTGCAAAGAGGCGTCGAGGATGCTTGAGTCCATCCCCACGCCCCAGGCCACCTGGCCCGGGGGCTCGCCCTCCAGAAGCTGGACTTCTACGTAGGCCACCGCAGAAGCGCCGCTCCCCGAAGTTAGGGCGTGCTGGTGGTAATCGAGGACAGACAGCCGCAACCCGATGGCGGACAGGGCGTTTACGAGGGCATCGATCGGGCCGTTGCCCCTGCCCTCAGCCGTCTGGTGCTCACCGTCCACCAGCATCTGCGCCGTCAGCTCGGTCACATGCTGGTCTGTCGTCCGGTCAGTGCTTACTTCGCAGCCGACGAGACGTATACCGGCGTCCTCGGGTAGGTAGGTCCGCGTGAACACCTCCCAAAGTTCAGCTGGTTTGATCTCCGTACCGCTCGCTTCGGCCAATGCCTGGACGGTCTTTTGAAACTCGACCTGCATCCGGCGGGGAAGGTCCAAGCCATGCTCGGTGCCCATCAGGTAGGCCACACCGCCCTTGCCGGACTGGCTGTTCACTCTGATGATGGCCTCGTAGGTCCTACCCGTGTGCTTGGGGTCTATGGGCAGGTAGGGCACCTCCCAGAACTCGTAGTCGGCGGGGAGGGTGGCCATGCCTTTTTTGATGGCGTCCTGATGAGAGCCGGAGAACGCGGTGTACACCAGGTCTCCGGCATAGGGGTGGCGTGGGTGGACCGGCATACGGGTCGCGTGCTCCGCCGCTCGCCTTACCGACTCGATGTCGTGGAAGTCGAGCTCGGGGTCAACCCCCTGGGAGAACAGGTTGAGCGCCACTGTCACCAGGTCAAGGTTGCCCGTACGTTCACCATTGCCAAAAAGCGTGCCCTCCAAGCGGTCGGCGCCGGCCAGTAGGGCGAGCTCGGCAGCCGCCACCGCCGTCCCCCGGTCGTTGTGGGGATGAACCGACAGGACGACGGCGTGGCGCGGGCGGAAGTGACCACCGAACCACTCGATGACGTCGGCGAACAGGTTGGGGGTGTACATCTCCACCGTCGAGGGCAGGTTGATGATCAACGGCTTCTCCGCCGTCGGCTCGATGACCTCGGCCACCGCCTCGCATATCTCAAGAGCAAAATCGATCTCCGTGCCGGTGAAGCTCTCGGGAGAGTACTCGTAGACGAGCTCGGTCCCCGCCAGGGTCGGCTCCAGCTTCTTGCATAGGCGCGCCGCGCTGGTGGCGATGTCGATTATGCCCTCGCGACCCTGCCGGAACACGACCCGGCGTTGGAGCTCGGAAGTCGAGTTGTAGAAGTGCAGGATGGCCTTCTTGGCCCCGGCCAGCGCCTCGAACGTCCGCTCGATGAGCTCCCGCCGGCATTGCACCAGTACCTGTACCGCCACGTCCTCGGGGATGAGATCCTCTTCGATGATGTGGCGAGTGAACTCGTAGTCGGGACCGGACGCAGAGGGAAAACCAACCTCGATCTCCTTCAACCCTATGCCAAGCAGGGTTTCAAAAAGCGAAAGCTTGCGATCGGGGCCCATCGGATCGATCAACGCCTGGTTGCCGTCGCGCAGGTCCACGCTGCACCAACGGGGTGCGCGGGTGAGCTGCCTTGACGGCCACGTCCGATCGGCAAGGTCGAGAGGCGTCCACGCGCGGTACTTCTCATACGGCATCTTTGAGATCGTCATGGGTGGGCGGGTCATCGGTAGGCCTTTCTGTCCTTGCGGGTCAACCTTGTACGTAACGGGTGCAACAAAAAACCTCCTGGCCCCGCTGGGCACAGGAGGTCTCGGCGAGCACCGGAGGGTGCTCGCCTAGGTGAGAAGGAGCAGGCTCGTCAAAAATGTCACGGCCCATCCATGATCCCTGACCGGCACAGCCGTGTCAAGCTGGTCCCCTCTTGCGGGCGGGCGCAGATTGCGCAAAGATGAATGGCGATGTAGTTACATTAACGTAGTTACATCCGGGTTGCACTGGCCAGCCGGCTGGTACACCCGTACCACCACTACGAGCGAGGGAGCCGCCGGTGAGTGACGCCATTCGCCTCCTGCACCTTCCGGCCGATCGGTCGGAGCCCGGACCGGTTGAAAGTACCATGACCGCCGGAAGTGATGAGGCCTGTAGCACCTCAGCTACGAGCATCGCCGTTGCCGCCATCTGGCCTGCCCACGAAGTGCCGGCTTGGCAGCGCTCGGCCAACTGTCTGGGGGTCGATCCTGACCTGTTCTTCCCCGAACGGGGCGGGTCAACCCGCGAGGCCAAGGAGGTCTGCCGGGGTTGCGTCGTCCAGCAGGAGTGCCTGCAGTACGCCCTGAACAACAGCGAGAAGTTCGGCATTTGGGGCGGCCTTTCCGAACGGGAGCGCCGCCGCCTCCGCCGACGTAGGGACGGCACCCCCTACCAGGTCAGCCGCGCCTCTTGAGCTGTTTGGGCCGGTAAGACTTCCCCCGGAGAGGCTCGCCGAGCCGGGCGAGCCTCTCCGTTACCAGGAGGGACTGGCAACCTCGGCCGTTCGTGCCTCGATGGTGCGCTCGGGTGAGAGGTCGAGCTGGTGCCAGCGGGCCTGTGGCGTGGCCTCCAGGATGTGCGCGGGTATGAGCCCGACCAGCTCCGCCCGCTCGATCTCAGCCAAGGCCGCCACCTTGTCCCATGCTTCGGCCGGCCCGAGCAAAGCCGGTGCCAATAGGTTGCAGGAGACTTGGACATGGTCACCCACTTGAAGCCCGAGAGCGCGCAGGTGCTGGCACCGTACCTGCGCGGCGACCGCCTTGGCCTGGGTCACGTCGCCACCGCGTAACCACAAGTTGTAGGCCACGAGCAGGGGCCGGTACCCGACGGCAACCGCACCTGCGCTCGGGTGAGGCGAGGCAGGGCCGAAGTCCGGCACAAGCGAGCGCCAAGCCCCCTTGCGCACCTCGGGCAATGACCTCTCCGGGCCGTAAAGGAACACTGGTAGGCCCAACTCCTCGCCCGCCCAGGCGCCGAAGCGGTCCCTCGCCCTTCGCGCCTCCACCGGGCCGCCCGGTGGAGGCGCGTCTTGGAAGGGCGGCCCCGCCAGCGCCACCCAGGGGACCACGTCGACCACACCGATCCGGGGGTGGACGCCGCGGTGCCCGTTCAGGTCCAGTAGAGACACGGCCAGGCGGGCCAGGCTGCGGGCACCAGCTTGCACCTGGGCGGCGGGGCCGCCCAGGGTGAGCACGCTGCGGTGGTGGTCTGGGTCGCTGTGCACATCGAGCAAACTGGGGCCGGCCGCTTCGGCGAGGCAAGCAAGCACCGACCGGTCACGGCCCTCGCTCAGGTTCATAACGCATTCGAGCACGGGCGCAGGATAGTGCGACCCGGCCCGCTCACCCCGGGCCACGTGGTTAGTCCCTGCTCGGCACGGCGGCACCCCCGCGCAGTAGCATGGGCGCAGTGCTAGCAAACATCACCGGGGACTGGTACTGGATCCTGATCGCCCTCGTCGTCCTCTTCGGCGGCAGCCAGCTACCCAAATTGGCCAAGAACACCGGCGAGGCGCTCAAAGAGTTCCGCAAGGCCCACTCGGATGCCAGTTCGGGGCCCTCCAGCGCCAACCCCCCGCCCGGGCCCCAGCCGGCCGCCGCAAGCGGGGCACAACCCGAACGCGCCGCTCCAGCCCAGCTGCAGGCAGGTACGCCAGACGAGCGAGTGACCTTGACCAGGTCAGAGCTTGATGCTCTTCTGGCTGACCGCGAGGCGCACGCCAGAGAACAGGTGGCAAAGCCCGAAGCCTAGGGTAGAGGCGGGGCCGATGACCCAGAGCCCCAGTACAGCGGCTCAGCGCCTAGAAGCCAAGGGACTGGCACGCGGTATGGCTTAGGGTCGCGCTCGACCGTTCGCCGCAGCCGCGCTCGCGTGGGCGCGGACGCTGCGCCGGCTGCGAGCTATACGGCGCCGCTCCCGCTCCGATGCCCCTCCCCAGACGCCGTGTTCGATGTGGTTCTCAAGGGCGTACTCCAGGCAGGGCCCCTTGACCGGGCACTCAGCGCAGTAGCGGCGAGCCACCTCTACCCCGACCCCGTCGCTCGGAAAGAAGACCTCGGGTGGCAGATCCCGGCAACGTCCCTGTGCCATCCAGGAAGTGTCCATATTGACCTCCGTAGCGCTCATCTTCGCACCCTGTCTCCTAGTCAACGTCTCCGGCGCGCCCAAAGTTGTGCGATGACCGAGATCATCACACAACCCTCACATCCCCCAGCTTCGACAACAGTGCGGGAAGGCACCAACTTCGGTCTCTAGCGTACTTCTTGCACCTCTGTCAAGGCGAGGATCTGCCGACAAGCGCCACCCGCAGCTCTTCTTCGGCCGGATCGGTCACGAGCGCCACGACTTCGTCGCCCGCTTCGAGGACCGTCTCGCCCCTGGGCACGATCACCCGTGAGGAGCGCAGGACGGCCACGATGGTCGCGTCCCGGGGCAGCTCCAGATCAGAAACCGCTTTGGAGCGCGCTGGCGAGTCCTCCGCCAGGGTGACCTCGACCAAGCGCACCTGGCCTTCGGCGAACTGGAGGATCCGGACCAGTTGGCCCACCGACACCGCCTCTTCGACGAGCGCGGTGAGCAGGTGAGGCGTCGACACCGACACGTCTACGCCCCAGGTCTCGTTGAACAGCCAGCGGTTCTTCGGGTGGTTAACCCTAGCCACCACCCGGGGGACGGCAAACTCCTGCTTGGACAGCAAGGCCACAACCAAGTTGTCCTCGTCGTCTCCCGTCGCGGCCACCACCACATCGACCTCAGCCAAGTCGGCCCGCTGCAGCGTGCTCACCTCGCAGGCGTCACCCGCCAACCACTTGGCCTCTGTCAACAATTCGCTGAGGCGGGCCACCAGGTCGTAGTCCTGTTCAATGACCAGAACCTGGTGACCGTTAGCCAGTAGCTCTTGGGCTATGGAGAGGCCGACGTTGCCGGCCCCGGCGATGGCGACCTTCACTCGAAATCGCCCCCCTGGGGCCCGGAGGGTTCCGCCAGCGGGAGGAAATGGCCGGTAGCGAGGGTCTTTTCCAATTGCTCCACCGCTTCGATCCGGACTGCGATCAGTAGCAGGTCCCCCTCCTGAGCCACCATCTCGGGGCTGGCCAGGCGGGCCTCACCTGCCCGCGTGAGCAGGACCGGTCGCCAGCGCCCGGCGTCGCCCAGGCTGCCAAGGGCCCGACCGGCCATCCAGGGGGGTAGGACGCGCTCGACCAAACGGAACTGACCGGTGGCGTCGGTCCATATCGAGGCGGACTTCTCGGGGAACATGCGCTGGAGGATCCGGTCCACCGTCCAACTGGTGGTCGCCACCGTCGGGATGCCCAGGCGCTGGTAAATGACAGCTCGTCGGGGATCGTAGATACGGGCGACCACGTTGGATATGTCAAAGGTCTCCCGGGCGATCCTGGCCGTCAGGATGTTGGAGTTATCCCCGCTCGTCACTGCGGCCAAGGCACCGCACTCGTCGACGCCGGCCTCGGCCAGGTGGTCCCGGTCAAAGCCGTAACCCAGGACCCGCCGGCCCGGCCAGTCCACCGGTAACCAATGGAAGGCCGAACGGTCTTTGTCAACGACGGCGACTGAGTGCCCAGCCTTCTGCAGGCGTTCGGCCAGCTCCGAGCCGACCCTGCCGCACCCTACGACAATCACGTGCACCCGACGATCTTTGCAGAACCAGCCACCGGGGACGCAGTGCTGGGCGCTTCAGATGGATCAGCTGGCGCGGTGGCGGCGGTGGCCCGGCTGCGACTGCCTTCTTGCTTGCAGGAAGTCAACCAGCACATAGTCCCCGAGCGCTTCGGGGGTTGTGAAAAAGGCCCTTCCACG